>CBDUUO010000161.1:0-6708 GCA_965370395.1 uncultured bacterium | reverse complement strand
AATGAAAAAGGTATCATTTAAAATAAATTGAACGTCATGAAACAAATTGCGTTGGATCTCTATTTAGTCATTCTGAGCCTTGGTGCTCACTGAAAGAACGGGGCAGGATGACTGACGCACCACCCGATCCGTGGTCGAGCCTAAAAGCAGCGTTTTAACCAGCCCGTGTCCTCGAACCCCCAAAACAATCATGTCCATCGCATTGGTTTTAGCATACTGCACCAGCGCTTCATAAGGATGCCCCTCCAGGATACGGGTTTCCGGAGTGCACCAGTTGCGGGCGTCTTCGGGAACCATGGCAATGAGCTTTTCGGTAAAACGCTGGTGCAGCCCCTGCTGAATTTCGGCGCTCAGCGCTTTGTCCGGTTTAAGCAGTTCACTGGATACCGAAGGCTCGATAACATGGGTCAGATGCAGGTCCGCCTCAAATTCCTGGGCCAGGCTTAATGCATGTTGAAACGCCAGATCGGAATCAGGTGAGAAATCGCATCCAACCAGGATTTTTTTAAGGTGGATCTCCTGACTGATCGGATTGACAAATTCGTGCTCCGGGCTGTGGACAACCAGCAATGGGCACGACAGCACGCGCATCAGGCGTTCGGTAACCGACCCCAAAATCAAGCGCTTAAGGCCGGAGCGGCCGCGGGTGGCGGCAATGACCAGATCAATTTCCTTTTCTGCAACCAGACGGGATACTTCATCGGCTGTGTGGCCAACGGTAATCAAGGGTTCCCATTTGACAGGCTGTTCACCGATGATGTGATCCAATTGCTCGGCGGCCTGCTTTCTAATGCGGTTTTGCTGATCGACCGGATTCAGCTGAAATTCGCCATAGATCGCAATAGAGGATAAATCGATAACATGACAGATGTACAATTTGGCATCGAATTCTTTGGCCAGCGCAACACCATAGGGTATGGTAAGATTGGAAAAATCGGAAAAGTTCGTGGCGCAAAGGATATTTCTCATTTGTACTCTCATGGCTCTTTTTCTCCCTTTTTATATGGGGCTAAAAAAGTTTGATGACGAAGGATGTAGCGCAACGCAGAAAATGGACTTTTTACGGAGCCGTCAGCCTTTGATGACGGCTATTGGCTTGAGCTGCGCCACCCTTTTCGCAATACCCGCGCTGTGCACAACTTCTACAACCCGGTCTACATCCTTATAGGCTTTGGGTGCTTCTTCAGCCAGACCGGACATGCTGCCGGCAAGCACATGGATGCCGCGACCCTCGAGTTCCTCACGCAATGTTGCCCCATTGATGGTTTTTTTGGCTTTTTTGCGGCTCATTGTCCGCCCGGCACCATGACAGGTCGATCCAAAGGTTTGCGCCATCGATCTTTCGGTACCGACCAAAACCCAGGATGAAGTCCCCATTGAACCGGGAACCAGCACG
This sequence comes from uncultured bacterium, assembly GCA_965370395.1. Taxonomy (GTDB): domain Bacteria; phylum Desulfobacterota; class Desulfobacteria; order Desulfobacterales; family JAHEIW01; genus JAHEIW01. The sequence goes on along the minus strand of CBDUUO010000161.1, from coordinate 5,312 downwards.
GGCTGTCCGATATCTCGGTAAACGGGCGGCAGTTCCGGTGAACCGGGTCCGAATGCCCGTGTCGCCCCTTTGCGGTGAACACAGAGCTGGACCTGTTTCCCATCTATCCGGTGCGTTTCGACTTTGGCCATGTTGTGGGCAATATCATAGATCTGGAAGACGTGATGATTCGAGACTTTGCCGGCCAGTACCTGCTCGAAACTGTTTCGGATATGGAAGGTAAGCACCTGGCGGTTGGCAAATGCGTAGTTCGCCGCGGCCTTCATTGCGGCCAGGTAATCCTGTCCTTCGGGGCTGCTCAGCGGTGCACAGACCAGTTCCCGATCCGGCAGGTTCAGTCCGTATTTGGCAATCATTTTTTGAAACCGTCTAACGTAATCGCCGCAAACTTGATGCCCTAGGCCGCGCGAGCCGCAATGAATTTGTACCGCAATTTGACCTTGGGAGAGGCCGATTCGTTGAGCCGCACTGTCATCGAAAATCTTGTGTACAACATCAAGTTCGATAAAATGATTGCCCGCGCCCAGGGTCCCCACCTGTCCTTTGCCCCGGTCTTTGGCTCGCTGGCTGACTTTTTCCGGATCCGCTCCTGCCAGGCGGCCGCTTTCTTCTGTGCGCTCAAGATCTGCTTCCGTGCCGTATCCTCGTTTTACTGCCCATTTGGCACCGGCAGTTAACACCTGGTCCAGCTCGTCGGCCTTCAGCTTAATGTTGCCGCCCTTGCCGACACCGCTGGGGCAGTTCGAATAAAGAATGGTGGCCAAATCTTCCAGATAGGGTCTGATCTCATCCTGATTTAGATGCGTGCCCAGCAACCGTACGCCGCAGTTGATGTCATAACCCACTCCGCCCGGGGAAATAATCCCATCCGGCAGTTCGGTCGCCACCACGCCGCCAATGGGAAAGCCGTATCCTTGATGAATGTCCGGCATCGCCAGTGCATATTTTACGATGCCGGGCAGGGTGGCCGTATTGATCAGTTGCTGCAGGCTGTTATCCGTGATGATGCCTTTTAAGAGCTCCTCATCCGCATAAAAGCGTGCCGGTACGCGCATGTCTTTGCGAAATGCGGCCGGAATTTCAAATAAATGCCTGTCAAGCTGCTTGAAATCATAGTTCTGAAGCATTTTATCCCCTGTGACCTTAGTTGTTATTTTTGTGCATTTTGTGGCAAAAAAATTGTATTGGAATCTTCAATTTGCAATTCCCCGATAAGCCGGGATTTCCGCTTCGCTCCAGCCCCGCGAGCGGGATCTACGCTACGCTACGACCGGCTACGCTTGTCCGGGTTAGCGGATTACACATCAAAGACAATTGTTGCTTCCAAACCTTGCGAAGTCTTAATAATTTTAATGTTGTGATAGGTCACCGCCTTGATATGTTTTTCAAGCGTGGATGTTTTCCCGCCGAATATTTTTGCCTGCAAATGGGTGGCGGTTACCTTTTGGATCCTGAATTTTTTAAAAACGAGCATTTCGCTTTCAGCCCAGTAAGCCAATTCGCTCAGCCATTCCACCAGCAGGCTCTCAGCATCGATGGCGTCCAATTCAATGGATTTTTCGATTTCAGTCGAAATCTCAGAGACGTCCGCTGCCATCAGATGCGTCATGCCTTCGGCGGCACTCACCAATAATTCGGTCAGGTTGCTCCCGAAAATCCGTAAGGCCTTGTCGGCCGTATGCTCTACTTCTTCAAAACCCATCGTTTTTCAAGATAAGGGTGAACTCAAACTCTAAAATTATGAATGCCAAAATGATTTGATCCTAAGTTGAGCGATTGTCGAGGTCGAAGATCCGCCTCTGGAGGATTGCCGCAGCTACAAGGAAGATGTCGTTCCGCTATAGTAGGCTATGCGTTCCCATGACGACATCTGACACAGTAGATGCGGTAAGATCGGCAATCCCCCGTTGGATTCAGTATGATGAGCCGCTGAGATGGATGTAATTCTGAAATGACAAGCGTTTGTGCATTTAATATCAGGGTCTTATATTTATACAATTAACAATTGATTGAGCAAAGTCAAGGGCATTATGCCTGCCCGGCAGGCCAGGCGCCTGAATCAAAAAATTCTTTACAATTTCAGCAAGGTTGATCTATAAGCAAAGGGGAATAATGCGCTTTCTTTTCTTATCCAATCATTCATCTAAACATTTGTATATATCTGCTCCAATAGCTCATCGGAATTAAAATCTAACACCTTGCGTGAAAATTAATGAGAAGTTGAACATATCTAAATTTCAGCTGTAAAACGCGCTTGACTGAGGAATGAGGTGACGCATGAAACATCAATATGATGTGATCATTGTGGGGGCGGGCCTGGCGGGACTGCGCGCTGCGGTCGAGATCGGAAAAGATGCTCATGTCGCCGTGCTGACGAAAGTTTTTGCGACGCGTTCTCACTCCGGGGCTGCCCAGGGCGGAATCGGTGCTGCACTTGGCAATGAGGAAGAAGACCACTGGGAGTGGCATATGTTTGATACGGTTAAGGGCAGTGACTACCTGGGAGATCAGGATGCCATCGAGCTTCTGGTCAGGGATGCGCCCCGGGCCATCTATGAGCTGGAAAACCTCGGGGTGCCATTTAATCGTACAACTGAAGGAAAAATCGCCCAGAGAGCTTTTGGCGGACATACACGCAATTATGGTGAAGCGCCGGTCAAACGGGCCTGTTATGCGGCGACGCGAACCGGCAGAGTCATTTTAGACACGCTCTGGGAACAAAGTTTACAAAGAGGCATTGAATTCTATGATGAATTCCAGATGTTGTCTTTGATTGTTCACAATGGGAAGTGTTGCGGTGTGGTTGCCTATGAACTGGCCACCGGAAAATTGCATACCTTCCATTGTAAAGCCATAATGCTGGCCACCGGCGGGGCCGGTAAAATTTACAAAACGACTTCCAATGCATTCGCGAGCACCGGCGATGGCATGGCCATTGCCTATCGGGCCGGTGCTCCGTTGGAGGACATGGAATTTGTTCAGTTTCATCCTACCGGGATCTATAAACTGGGAATCCTAATCAGCGAGGCCGCCCGCGGTGAGGGCGGTATTTTGCTGAACAATGCGGGTGAACGCTTCATGGAACGCTACGCACCGGTAATCAAAGATCTGGCACCTCGCGATATGATTTCACGCTGCATGCTCGACGAAATGCGTGCCGGCAGAGGAATAGACGGGAAGGACTATTTTCACCTGGATCTGACGCACCTGGGCCGGGATGTCATTGAAAAAAAACTGGCCGAAATTACCAGCTTTGCCCGCACCTATGCCGGCATCGATCCGGTCAAAGAGCCGATTCCGGTTCAACCGACCTGCCATTATATGATGGGCGGCATTGCGACGGATGCCGATGGCCGCGTCATCGTTGATGAAAAAAATACACCGTATGCCGGACTATACGCGGCCGGTGAATGCGCCTGTGTGTCCGTACACGGGGCAAATCGGCTGGGCTGCAATGCGCTGCTCGACACACTGGTCTTCGGGCGACGGGCCGGTATGCAGATCAAGGCATTTGTTCAATCGGTTACGCGGCCCAGACTGCCCGCCAAACCGGATAAAAAAGACGCGGAAATGATTAAGGCCTTGATGCAAAGCACCGGTCGAGAAGCCAGCGGTGCCATTCGAGCCGAGCTTCAGGAAAGCATGATGGAAAACGTGTCTGTTTTTCGTCAAAAAGAAAGTCTGACGGCAGCGCTGAATAAGATTAAGGAGCTCAAAGTCCGTTATAAAAATCTATCCATTCAGGACAAAGGAAACTGTTTTAATCGCGACCTTTTAGATGCCGTCGAGTTGGGTCATTTACTGGATCTGGCTGAAGCCATTACACGGAGTGCTCTGATACGGGAAGAAAGCCGCGGTGCCCACTCCCGGGAAGATTTTCCGGATCGTGACGATAAAAATTTTCTGGTCCACACGATGGCTCTTTACGATGCAGCCAGGGGGCCGCAGATATTTACCAAACCGGTCGCCATTACCAAATTTGAGCCCAAGGAGAGGAAATATTAAGATGAAGTGTCACTTTACGGTCTATCGATTTTATCCCGAAGTAGATAAAAAGCCGCGCTACCAGGAATATGCAGTTGATGCCGAACCGACCGACAAGATTCTGGATTGTTTGAACAAAATCAGGTGGGAACAGGATCCGACGCTGGCCTACCGTTATTCCTGTGCCCATGGAATCTGCGGCTCGGATGCGTTGATGATCAACGGAAAAATCGAGCTGGCTTGCCAGAAACTCGTGCGTGATTTTAAAACCGCAAATAATTTTGTGATCGAACCGTTGCCGTTATTTGATGTGGTTAAGGACCTAATTGTCGATCTGGAGCCTTTTTTCGAAAAATATCGGCAGGTGCAGCCTTACCTGATTCCCGGCAAAAACGAAACGGATAAAGAATTTATCCAGCAGGCTGAAAATCAGGAGTTTATTGAACCGGCGCTTAGATGTATCCTGTGTGCCGCCTGCACAGCCGCCTGCCCGATTAACCGCGCCAGGCCGGAATATCTCGGTCCGGCCGCCCTGCTGCGCGCTTTTCGGTATATTTTTGATTCACGGGATACCATAACCGAAGAGCGCCTGGGAAAAATTGACGCCGAAGACGGCATCTGGGGGTGTAAAACGATGTGGCGGTGCACCGAGGTTTGCCCCAAAGAAATCCCGATCACCCAATGCCTGGGACAGATCAAACGCGCCATCAAGCAAAAAGACAAAGGAGGTTAATATGCCGCAGAAAAATTTACTGGCTGGGTTCTCGTTTTTTTCCGATGTCGATTCCGATACGCTGGAAGCGATTTCCAAAAAAGGTGAGATTCTGGAATTTAACGCTGAAGATGTCATTTTTCGTTATGAAGAGCCTTCGACGCATTTCTACGGGCTTCTGGAGGGCGAAGTCGATCTGGTTCTGGTTTTTAAAGACAAGGTTTTAAAAACAGATATTGAATACGAAGAAGCCATTCAGGCCACCATGGTCGATGAAGAAAAGGAGATTATCGTTGATACGGTAGCTCCGGGTCAGGTGTTCGGGTGGTCTTCCATCGTGGGGCCCGGAAAAAGGACCGTCACTGCCGAATGCTCGGAAGCCAGCCGGGTTATTTCAATCCCGGCCGATGAGCTCAAAGCCATGTTTGATCAAGACCACACCCTGGGTTACATCGTTATGAAACGCTTAAGTGACATTATTGCCAGGCGTCTTCGCAACCGGACCGACAAATTAATTGAGACCTGGGGGGAGGCGTTTGACATCGGCTCCATCTAGTGTCATGTCCCACAAGTAATTTACAAAACATAGATTGAGTTTATTAATGTTAATTCGTTT
>CBDUUO010000160.1:0-6772 GCA_965370395.1 uncultured bacterium | reverse complement strand
GCTCCCACAGAGAGTTTGTCTAATGGTAACTTGGACTTTCCAGATAAGCAGGTAATAGAATAATACCAGTAAAAACCTGGTGTTTTGGGTGACCCGTTTACGATCCAAAATAAGCTGTAATCAAAAAGGAGTTAAACCACGAAGACCACGAAGGACTCGAAGAATGGCCTTATTGATATTTATTAACATCTTCCCAAGCTTCGTGCTCTTCGTGGTGGAAAAACAGCACCCTTGCATGCGCCTTAATATGCCGGCGCCGTGAATTTTCCATTTATTCTTGACAGAAATCGGCAAGTTGTTTATACGTATGCCCTTCGGCCTAATCTTCAATAATTTTGAGCAGATTTGCTGCCTATGCCAGGCCCCCAGGAGCTTTTATGGGACACCGTCTGAAAGGATTTATCGAAAAAAACAAAAGCGAAATCATCAAAAATTGGTTTGAAACCACCATTCAAACCTATGCGCCTGACACGGCTCAATTTTACAAGGACCGGAAAGATCAATTCGCCAATCCGGTCGGCAATATCACCTCCAAAGGGGTCGCATTTTTACTGGATCAGCTCCTCAACGATTTCGACCCGGATGCCGTCAAAGCCCATTTAGACCCCATTATTCGGATCCGTGCCGTGCAGGATTTTACCCCCTCTCAAGCCACCGCGTTTATTCTCCTATTAAAAAAGGTCCTCAGGGACTGTTTATCAGACAAACTCCAGGATGCCGCCATGGTAATGGAATTATTGGCGTTTGAATCCAAAATCGATCAGCTGGGTTTGATGGCCTTTGATATTTATATGGCCTGTAAAGAAAAAATTTATCAGATGTCAGCCAACGATATGCGCAGCCAGGCGTTAAAGGCTTTTAAGCGGGCGGGCTTAATTGCAGATGAGCCGCCGAAGCCAAGCAAAGTTAAAGGCATTAACCATTAATTTTTAGGACGGGGGTCTCCGCCGGCCGGGAAAGTCGATTGTGCGGAGCCTCAGAGTGAGGTGCTTTTCAATGAATCTCAGGTACATCATTCCACTGATTGCCGTCATTGTTCTTTTTTTTATTTCCTTCCTGGGGGCACAGGTATCGGGACTTCAATATGTGTTCGGCGTCGTCATTCCCTATCTGGCGATTATTACCTTTGTGCTGGGATTTGCTGCCCGGGTGATCGGCTGGTCGCGATCACCGGTGCCGTTCAGCATCCCCACCACCGCCGGCCAGCAGAAGTCGCTGCCCTGGATCAAACACGCCAAATTTGATTCTCCGATTTCCAGATGGCAGATTGTGGTGCGGATGGCGCTGGAAATTCTGACCTTTCGATCGCTGTTTCGCAACACCCGCATGAAATTAAAAGAAGGCGGACGGATCTCCTACCAGCTGGAGTTTTTTTTATGGATCGGGGCCCTGGCCTTTCACTATGCCTTTCTGGTGGTATTGATCCGGCATCTGCGGCTTTTTATCGAGCCGGTGCCGTTTTGGGTTCAGCTGATCGAAAATGTCGACAGTTTCTTCCGGATTGAGATTATTTATCCGGCCTTTAAATTCGGGCTACCGGGTGTTTTTATTTCCGGTATCGTGCTGCTGGCCGCTGTCAGCTACCTGTTTTTAAGGCGACTTTTTGTGGGTCAGGTCAAATATATTTCGATCGCATCCGACTATTTCCCGCTGTTTCTGATTTTTGGCATTGCCCTCAGCGGAATTTTCATGCGCTATGTGACCAAGGTGGATGTGACCGCCGTTAAAGAACTGACCATGGGCCTGGTCACCTTCCGGCCCACCATTCCGGACGGGGTCAGCGCCGTATTTTTCGTGCATATCTTTTTTGTCAGCATTCTGCTGGCTTATTTTCCGTTCAGCAAACTCATGCATTTAGGCGGTGTATTCTTGAGCCCGACACGCAACATGGCCACCGACACCCGTGTCAGGAGGCACGTAAATCCCTGGAATTACCCGGTACCGGTTCATACCTATGATGAGTATGAAGATGAGTTCCGTGAAAAAATGGTCGAAGTCGGGCTGCCGGTTGAAAAAATGCCGGAACCCGCGTCCGCGGAAGAGCCGGCCTCAGATTCAGAGCCAGAGCAAGCAGAGAAAAAGGAGTAAACTATGGCAGAAGATATCCCCAAACCTGACGAACTCATCCAGATCGATCACCGCCCGCCCAAAACGGACTGGATGGAAGTTCCGGTCAATATCCGCAAAGGGATGTATTGTTACGCTTCCAATCCCAAAAGTGTCGAATACCTCGGACTTCCCAATGCCAGGGAATGGAACCCCTTGGATGAGGACTGGAAACTGCCGGAAAACTGGCAGGAGATCATTCATGAAGGCTTTAAGGAGCGCCTGGGAAAATTTCGATCCTTTAAAGTCTTTATGGACATTTGCGTGCGCTGCGGGGCCTGCGCCGACAAGTGCCATTATTTTATCGGAACCGGTGATCCCAAAAACATGCCGGTGCTGCGGGCTGAGCTGCTGCGATCCGTTTACCGCAACGACTTTACCCGCATGGGCAAAATTTTAGGAAATGTAAACGGCGCCCGGCCCATGACCATCGATGTGCTCAAAGAGTGGTGGTACTACCTGTTTCAATGCTCCGAATGCCGGCGCTGCTCGGTGTTTTGCCCTTACGGCATTGATACGGCCGAGATTACCATCATGGGCCGGGAATTGTTGAACCTGCTGGGTCTCAACATTGACTGGATTGCCACTCCGGTGGCCAACTGCTACCGCACCGGCAACCATCTGGGGATCCAGCCCCACGCCTTCAAAGATATGCTCGACTTTTTTGTGGAAGACATCGAAGAGGTCACCGCTGTCCAGGTTGATTACAGCATTAATAAAAAAGGTGCCGACGTTCTTTTTATTACCCCATCGGGTGATGTATTTGCCGATCCGGGTACTTACACCGCCATGGGGTATCTGATGCTGTTTCATTATTTAAAGGAGAAATACGGATTTGATGTGACCTGGAGCACCTATGGTTCCGAGGGCGGAAACTTTGGATTTTTTACCTCCCATGAGACCATGAAGCGGCTCAACTCCAAGATGTATGCCGAAGCCAAACGCCTGGGCGTTAAATGGATTTTGGGTGGCGAGTGCGGCCATATGTGGCGGGTGATCAATCAATACATGGACACCATGAACGGCCCGGTTGATTTTCTGGAAGAACCGGTATCACCGATTACCGGAACCAAGTTTGAGAATGCCAGATCCAATCGGATGGTGCATATCGCCGAGTTCACATCCGATTTAATCAAGCACGGCAAGCTCGAGCTGGAGCCCAGCCGCAACGACAAATTAAAGGTGACCTTCCATGATTCCTGCAATCCGGCGCGGGGTATGGGCATATTTGAAGAACCCCGCTATGTCATCAACAACGTCTGCAATCATTTTTATGAAATGCCGGCCAATACCATCCGCGAAAATACTTTCTGCTGTGGCAGCGGCGCGGGCCTCAATGCCGGTGAAAACATGGAACTGCGCATGGCCGGCGGCCTGCCCCGGGCCAATGCGGTTAAATACGTTCACGAAGAATACGGCGTCAACATGCTGGCCTGTATTTGTGCCATCGACCGCGCGGCTCTGCCGCCGTTGATGGAATACTGGGTGCCGGAAGTGGACGTCACCGGGCTGCATGAAATGGTGGCCAATGCCCTGATTATGCCCGGGGAGAACGAGCGGTCCACAGACTTGCGGGGCGAAGACATTCCGGGTCGCGAAGTCGTCGAAGAAGTTGAAGAGGGTGAATCAGAGGGTGAGTCGGAGGAACAAGCTGATGAATAATAAAACGCTGATCATCACAGGATTGGTCATATTTTTGATCATTGTATTGTTTCCCTTCTGGTATATGCGGGGAAAAGCCGCACCGATGCCTGAGCCGGTGCTGACACCCAAAGCCAAAGCGGCCAAGGCGTGTGTGCGCTCCACAGACTATATGAAATCCGAGCACATGCAGCTACTGGATGCCTGGCGGGATGAGGTGGTACGACGCGGCAAACGGATGTATGTCAATCCTCAGGGCAAAGAGTTTAACATGAGTTTAAGCAATACCTGCCTGGACTGTCATTCCAACAAAGCTGAATTTTGTGACCGCTGTCACGACTACGCCTCGGTCAGGCCCTATTGCTGGAGCTGTCATATTGAAAACCCGAAGGAGAAATCATAATGGATAGCAGCAGAAGACGCGTATTACAGTTGCTGGGGGTTTCTGCGCTAGCGTTGACCACCCAGCCGGTTTTCAATGCCTTTGCCAAAGAGGAGCAGGCTGCCGAGGCTGAAGCTGCTTTTAAAGATGGCAAGAAATCCTTGAAAGCCAAACAGTGGGCCATGGTCATCGATACCCGCAAGTTTGAATCGGAAGCAGACCTGGAACCTTTGACCGAAGTCTGCCACAAGATTCACAATGTTCCTCATTTGCAGAACAAACGGCATGAAATAAAATGGATCTGGGGTACGCATTACCACAATGCCTTTCCGGGCAAGGCCGCACAGTTTTTACAAGAAAGCGTTGAGCATCGTCCGTTTCTGGTTTTGTGCAACCATTGTGAGAATCCGCCTTGCGTGCGGGCCTGTCCGACCAACGCCACCTTCAAGCGCGAAGCCGACGGGATCGTGTTTATGGATTTCCACCGCTGCATTGGATGCCGATTCTGTATGGCGGCCTGTCCCTTCGGTTCCCGAAGTTTTAACTACCGGGATCCACGTCCGTTTATCGGGGAAACAAACAAAGAATTTCCGACCCGCATGAAAGGTGTGGTCGAAAAATGTAATTTTTGTGCCGAGCGGTTGGCGGTGGGTCAATTACCGGCCTGTGTGGAAGCTTCCAACGGCGCGCTTGCCTTCGGGGACCTGTACGATCCGGCGTCGGAAGTTCGCAAATTGATTCGAACCAACTACACCATTCGTCGTAAACAGACTCTGGGAACCGAGCCCAGTGTTTACTACATCGTGTGAGGTGAATAATGCTTGAATTAGCGATTAAAGGTGGCAAAAAATATTATGGCTGGATGACCTTTCTAATGGTCATTGTCGGAATCGGATTTCTTCTCTATTTAAGACAGCTCGATTTCGGATTGGGAATTACCGGCTTGAGCCGGGATGTATCCTGGGGATTTTACATCGCCAACTTTACCTTTTTGGTGGGTGTAGCAGCCGGAGGCGTCATGGTGGTGCTTCCTTATTATCTGCATGACTACAAAGCCTTTGGTAAAGTCACGATTCTGGGCGAATTTTTGGCGATATCCTCGGTCCTGATGTGTGTGACGTTTATCCTCGTCGACCTTGGCCAGCCGATGCGGATTATGAATGTCTTTTTATATCCGACACCGAGTTCTGTTTTATTCTGGGATACCATCGTTTTAAACGGCTACCTGTTCTTAAATATTATTATCGGCTGGAATGTGCTGGAGGCTGAACGCAACGGGGTTCATTACCAAAAATGGTTAAAGCCGCTGATTTATATCTCGATACCCTGGGCCGTCAGTATCCATACCGTGACCGCTTACCTTTACTGCGGCTTGCCGGGCAGAGGCTTCTGGATGACCGCCATATTGGCGCCGCGCTTTTTAGCTTCCGCATTCGCGGCCGGTCCGGCCCTGCTGGTTTTGTGCTGCCTGATCATTCGCCGGGTGAGCAACTTTGATCCCGGCCGGGAGCAGATTCAATCCCTGGCCAAAATCGTGGCTTACGCGATTTGCATCAATGTGTTCTTCTTTGTGTGTGAAGTGTTTGTGGTCTTTTACAGCCAGATCCCGGAGCACATGGATCACATCAAATATCTGTTTGTGGGCTTGCACGGCCATGGGGCCTATGTGCCCTGGATGTGGGCCTCCATGATTTTGATGCTGGTCGGCATTATTCTGACCGTAAATCCCATCACCCGCAAAAATGAAGGTGTGCTGGCGGTGGCCTGTGTGGCCATATTTCTGGGGACCTGGATCGATAAGGGGCTTGGAATGATTGCCGGTGGTTTTACCCCATCGCCGCTGCATGAAATCAATGAATACATTCCTTCATTGCCGGAGATCGGGATCGCACTGGGGATTTGGGCCATGGGATTTTTAGTGATGACCGCGCTGTTTAAAATTGCCGTTTCAGTCAAAGAAGAAGTCCGCGGCTAAAAATAACGCTGACGCATTATTTTTAGGTTTCGTGTTTTTTTTGTAAAAGCATTTCTAGTATTAAAAAGGGCATTCCATTGATTTGGAATGCCCTTTTTTCATAAATGTTCTAATTCCTTCCTATACAATCTAATTCATCTTTTGTCCTCATCTGACAATTCTTTATGCTAAGAAGGTAAAAAATATAGCATAGATTGTGTTTCTAAAAAATTGTGTTATGTATGTGAAACAAAGGCTGTTATTTAACATTCTTTCGAAGTTAAGGCGGGCTGTCTTTTTGAAGAAGAAAGTTAAATGGATAAAGCCATGATGCATGAACCAAAATATGATGAAATAGGGTATTGGTCTGAGATAAAGCTTGACATTATCAAAGAATATGCAGCTGCTTATTCCCGTATTTTAAGTAGCCAGAAAAAGCCCAGCCTCTATCATATTTATATTGATGCCTTCGCAGGAGCTGGAAAGCACATCTCTAAAAAAACAGGCACATTTGTTCTCGGTAGCCCAATGAATGCTCTTCTGGTTAAACCTCCTTTTCGAGAATATCATTTTATAGATCTTGACAAACAAAAAATCGCATCTCTTGAAGAAATAGCAGGTTCCAGGCTAGATGTTCATATTTACCATGGTGATTGTAATCATGTTTTATTGGAGAAGGTGTTACCTAA
>CBDUUO010000159.1:0-6773 GCA_965370395.1 uncultured bacterium | reverse complement strand
CTGGGTATATTGTCCAGTATTTCGAATTTGAGGAACATCGATCCGTCCATCGAGGAAGCCTCCATCAGCCTGGGTGGAGATACCTTTCGAACGTTTTTTAGAATAATATTTCCGCTTTCAAGGGTCGCGTTTTTCCAAAACTTCGTTTATTTTTTCATGCGCTCAATGACCACCATCAGTGCCGTGATTTTCCTGGTGTCGGCCACCGTTCATCTGGCGGCCATCGAAATTATCATGCTGGACAATGACGGCTGGACCGCAAGTGCCAATGCCATGTGTACCGTTATTATTGTAATTGTACTGATCATGCTGGGTATTTTGCAGATTGTCGCCAAAAAAACGGGCAGGCGGCCGGAGGGGCTACTGTCGGAAATATAGGTTTAAGATAGGTCATAGGGCGTCAGGCTTTTATAACCGGTTTGCGTTACCAGAATCGTTTGCTCAAACTGTGCGGATAAGGATCCATCTTTGGTAACCGCCGTCCAGTTATCCTGCAGGATTTTCAATTCTTTGCCACCCAGATTGATCATGGGCTCAATCGTAAAGACCATGCCCGGAATCAGCCGTATGCCCTGCCCTCTTCGCCCAAAATGGGGTATCTGGGGCGATTCGTGAAATTCAAACCCGACCCCATGACCGACGAAATCACGCACCACCGAGCAGCCCTGACCCTCAGCGTAAGTTTGAATTGCCCATCCAATGTCCCCGACCGTATTGCCGGGTTTGACCATTGAAATACCGCGTTTAAGGCACTCTCTGGCAACTCTGGCGATTTTGCGGGCTTCGGCTCCGGGTGTGCCGGCAAAAAAGGTTTTGTTGGCATCGGCATAATAACCGTTTAAAACCGATGTAATGTCGACATTGACGATATCACCATCCTCTAAGACTCGCTTCCCCGGAATACCGTGGCAAACTTCCTCGTTTGTGGAAACACAAACACTTTTAGGAAATCCCCGGTAATTCAAAGGCGCCGGCTGGGCACCGTTTTTTATGGTAAATTCATGCACGATGGTGTTGATATCATCGGTCTTGATCCCCGGGCGAATCTTATCCACGACCTGCTCAAAGGTATCCAGTACCAGTTGTCCGGCCTTGCGGATGCCTTCTATATCGGCTTCTTCTTTAAGCCGAATCTTGTATCTCTGGGCATACAGCGCTCCGGGATCCCTGTTTTCCTGCATGTCTTTTCCCAGACAGCACTTTTTATATTTTATGCCGCTGCCGCAGGGGCAGGGATCGTTTCTACCGACTTTCACTGTTTTGCCCTTCTCTTTTACCAGATTCAATCGCGCTTTAGATATCATCTATCTATTTCAGGATCTCCGTCCCAGCATCCAGATGCTCATTAAGGTGGGCATAATTTCACCTGAATTTTGCACGAGTCGGAGGCTTTCATATTCTCATTAATTTTCATGCAAGATTCAGGTATCACCTTTGTCAAGGTTGTAATCTTTATTATAAATCTTAACGAATTTCAACCGTTATGCAAAGCAAAAACCACTACATGTATTTTCATATTTGCTATTAAATAGAAAATATCTTAATAAGCATCAAACCACTGGAGAATTCTGCGTATGTTTTTTGAAGTTTCAGGCGTTACGGTTTCCCCTTTAATCCCTTTTTCCGTAGCGTTTTTCGTCTCTTTATTTACTTCCACCGCCGGGGTATCCGGCGCCTTCCTGTTATTGCCGTTTCAGGTCAGCATGCTGGGTTTTACCAGCCCCGCAGTCTCTCCCACGAATCTGGTGTATAACATTGTTGCCATTCCCAGTGGCGTTTATCGCTACATGCGTGAAAAGCGGATGGCCTGGCCTCTGGCCTGGGTAATTATAGTCGGAACCCTTCCGGGCATATTCATTGGCGCCATAATAAGAATTCTTTATTTGCCGGATCCCAAAAATTTCAAATTTTTTGCGGGGTGCGTGCTGCTATATATCGGCCTGAGACTTGTTTATGCCATGATCAAAAAAAATGACGAAACAATTGAAAGAGCCAAGGCCGTAGAAAAACGATTTTATACTGGAAAAAATAAAGAGGCGATCGTATCTGAAAATGAAGCAAATCCACTGCCGGCTGTCAGAACCGTAAAATTTTCATTCAAGTGCTACAGCTATAGCTTCTATGGAGAAACCTTTACGTTTAATACGATCGGCCTGCTTGTGCTGTCATTTTCCGTTGGAATTGTCGGCGGGACTTATGGTATCGGCGGGGGTGCCATTATTGCGCCGTTTCTGGTCGCCTATTTCGGTTTGCCGATATACACCATCGCCGGCGCTACTCTGATGGCCACATTTGTCACATCAATCGCCGGGGTCGCTTTTTACACAGGGATCGCGCCATTATTTGCCCATACCGGTCTGTCCATTGCCCCGGACTGGACGCTGGGCGCCTTGTTTGGCGCCGGCGGCTTTCTGGGCATTTATTGCGGCGCCCGTCTTCAAAAATTCCTGCCGGCCAAAATCATAAAGATTATCCTCATCCTTACGATGACTTTCATCGCCATCCGGTATATTTTTGCTATTTTTTAAAAAAAGGTTCAGGGTTCAGAGGTTCTATAGCGGTTGTCAAAAATTTGTTCCGATAACCTGTCATTGCGAGGAGCCTAGCGACGAAGCAATCTTTTGGAAAACCTGAGGGATTGCTTCGCTTCGCTCGCAATGACTTTTGAAAGATTCGCTAAGTCAAGCGGAATATATTTTTGACCATTACTATAATATTCGAGTTCTTTTTTTAGAGCCATTTCACAGACGTGGGGGAGTAATGAAGCGTTACCCTCTGGCCGGGATAAAGATTTTCCTGCTGGATCTTTTGCCGGGACAATTTTAAGGTAAACGGCAGGTTGCCGATCAGAATGGTCGCCACGATTTCCGCGCTGGTTTTTTCCAGTGTCAGCCGCGAGACAATTCCTTCCAAGATATTTGCGCCGGCGTCGGCCAACTTCGTATCTGATGCGCCGGTGATTGAGGTGGGCTCGACAATGGCCACCGCATCAGGCTGCGGTGGGTCAGATACCCGGATGCGCTGCCCGTCCGGCAATTTTTTTTCCGACAGGCGGCCTTTATGCGCGTGCCAGGGACCGAAAATCATATTTTCTTTACCGGTTCCAAATAAGCGACCTTTAAACAGGTGCAGAACCTGGTCACATACATCATAAAGCCAGTCCCGGTCATGACTGGCAATGATTAAAGTGGTGTCCCATTCCCGGCGCGCCATCAAAGCGGCTTCTTTGATCTGCTGGGCACTGGCTATGTCCACATTGGCGGTCGGTTCGTCCAGTAGCAAAACTTCCGGCTTTAAAACCAACCGCGAAGCCAGCGCCACCCGCTGGGTTTCTCCTCCGGAAAGCTGGTGCGCCTGCGCCTGGGCAAAATCTCTCATTCCCACCATATCAAGGCCTTTGACAATTCGGCGTCTGCGCTCTTCTTTTTCAATTCCTCTAATTTTCAGGCCGAATTCCATATTTTTATATACGGTGGTTGTAAAGAGAAGCGGCAGCTGATCAACCAGAACGACTTTTTTTCGCAAACGTTGCAGATAAGGCTCAGAATACTGCACCGGTTCTGATTTATAAGAAACAGTGCCTGTGGTGGGAATCTCCAGGAGTGCGAAAATATTTAAAAGGGTAGTCTTGCCGGCACCGTTGGGCCCCTGGAGTCCGTAAATTTCCCCTTTTTTAAAGCTCAACGCGGGGATATTCAGAATCATCCGACTCCTGTATTTTTTGGTAAGCTGTGAAATATTAATAAGCATCAGGACCGGACCCTTCCCTGAAATAAATGAAACAACAGGTTCACCCCGAAGCTAAGACCCAGAAGCACGATTCCCAGGGCCACTGCCAGGGTAAAGGCCCCTTTGTCATATTCCAGCGCCATGGCGGTCGTCATGGTGCGGGTAAAGCCCCGAATGTTTCCACCCAGCATCATGCTGATACCCACTTCGGAAATCACGCGGCCGTATGCGACAATTACAGCGGCCACAATGCCGTAACGTGCTTCTCGGAAAATCACGAAAGCGGTCTGCAGGCGGTTGGCCCCCAGCGTCATGGCCGTTTTGCGATAACGCTGATCAATTCTGCTGATCGCTGCGATGGTAAAAGCGGTAATCACCGGTATAATGAGTAAGGTCTGTCCGATAATAATGGCCTTTTGAGTGTACAAAAGATCGAAAAAACCCAGTACCCCTCGACGGGAAATAAACGCATAAACGAAAAGCCCGATCACCACGGTTGGAACCGCCAGCAGAGTATTCAGGCAGGTGATCATAAAGCGCTTTCCCGCAAACGATTCAAATGCCACCAGGAAACCGATCGGGATCCCCAGAAGGCTTGCAAAAAAAGTTGAATAGCCACTGACCTTTAGAGAGACGACAACGATGTCGACCATCTCCCTGTCGAGAGAAATGACTAAAGAGATTGCAGAAATAAAACTGTCAATCAGTAGTTCCATAGGTCTCCAATTAATGGATAAATTCGAATTTCGTGCTTCGTGCTTCGGATTTCTTGCTCAGCGAGCAAGCGCATCCGGATAAAACAGCTGCTTTCCCAAAAGCCGGTAATTATCGATAACCGTCTGTCCTTTTCTTGAAACCAGCCATTCGGCAAACGCCTTGGATAAATCATATTTTACATGCGGGTGTTTTTCCGGATTGATCGGAATCACACCATAGGGATTGGCAAGGGCTGGATCGCCCTCGCACAGCACAACCAGGTCAATCGGCACGTCCCGACCGAATTTATATTTAATGTAGGTCCCTCTGTCCGCCATGATATACGCCTGTTTTTCATCGGCAAACGTCAGTGCCTTGCCCATTCCCTGCCCGATGGAAAGATACCATTGCCCCGATCCCCGGGGGTGGACAAAACTGATTTCTTTTTTCTTGCCTTTTTTCACGATGGTTTGCACCTTTTTTTCCAGCGGCAAACCGGTCGACTCCCAGAGCGCCTGCTCTTTGGTGTGAGTGCCGCTGTCATCTCCCCGGGAAACAAATGCGGCTTTTGCACCGGCAATTTTTTTGAACGCTTCAGCGGCATTCGAAAGCCCTTTTATTCCGGCCGGATCCTTTGCAGGACCCAGGATAACGAAATCATTGTGCATCACCGCATAGCGCCGGGTTCCATAGCCTTGCTGAACAAATTTCTCTTCGCGGGCTTTAGCGTGAACGAAAATCACATCCACATTGCCGTCCATGCCGTCACGGATTGCTGCTCCGGTGCCCTTGGCAATCACTTTGACCTGAATTCCGGTATCCTTTCGCAGCTCGGGTAAAAGAACGTCCAGCAGCCCGGATGCCTGGGTGCTGGTGGTTGTGGACATCTTGATAATTTTTTCCCCTGCCAAACCATTCGTGCTAAAAAAACAAACAGTCAAACCCACCAAAATAATTTTCATCCCCAACCGTTTCATCACGTTCCCCTTTTCATCTGACCTCTGTCATCTGTCATCTGTTTTCTGTCTTCTGTCATCTGACTTCTGACCTCTGTCCATTTCTCCCGGATAAATCATCTTCCCGCAAACGCTGAGATCATAACCCGAAATTTTATCGCCCAGCTGTTTAAACTCCTTTTCGTGTAAAAGGCCTAAAAACTTTTGAACCCCTTCATCGAAGAATCGATCCTTTAAAATCATCAAATCAAATCGTTCCCAGCGAATCGGGATGAATCCAATATTTAATAATCCGGCAACCGCACCGATGCCGGGGCCGGCGTCTGCCCGGCCGGCTAAAATCTCCAGCCCCACATCCAGGTGCCGGTGAACCTCGTCGCCGTAACCATCAATTTTTTGACCATCAATGCCGGCCTTATTAAATTCCCGATCCAGCAGTAAGCGTGTACCGGTACCCAGCGGTCGATTGACAATTCGGATTCCCGGTCTGGTCAGATCAGCTACACTGGAAATTTTTTTGGGATTGCCTTCCGGCACCAGGATGCCCTGCTCACGACGGCAGAAATTGACCACGGCCGGCATTAAATTCAACTCCTGAAAAGCATAATCAAAATTGTACTCTTCTTCATCTTCCTGCAACAGGTGACTTGAGGCCATGTGGCAAAGGTTTTGCCGCAATGCCCGCAGGCCTCCCATGCTGCCCAGATTACCGAACACGGCCAAAGGCGCTTGAAAATGGCTGTTGTAAAGAGAAATCGAACGATCCAGCAATGGATCATTGCTGCCCGCAAGTATGAGTATTCCCTGCTGGAGCGGCAAAAGGTTGCCGGTGTCCGGATAGTTGATGGTCTGGGTTTCAAGCCACTGTTCCACCAGATGTCTCGGAAAAAGCCATTTACCTGTTACTTTGGAAGCCGGCAGGCCTTTTTCGGCAACTAGGGTGTAAACCATCTTTTCATTGACATTTAAAAATTCAGCGACCTCTTTGGTGGAAAATAGTTTCTTCATAAAAATCCTGCCTTTGGAAGCATGAGTAAGTAAAAATCGTCAGGTCGTTTTAAACAAAGTGCCTATATAGCTTTTATTGTAATTATTTGTCAATATTATTAGTATAATTATAAATATTTTACTAATAACAACTAATAATAACAATTGATCTGCTTATATCCTGATTTTGATACGGAAAATGGCGGTTAGGAAGCGCTTCACTAGAAAGGGTATATTCGTGAAAATCCCATTTGACTTTTTCTACAATTGCCAGCAATTCTCGGTGAAATTAAGCAAAAGATTGCTTCGTCGCTCACGCTCCTCGCAATGACAGTACGAAACATTCGCGGGTCATTGCGACCTGCCCGCCATCGCGAGCCGCTCAGGCGAGGCGGGCGGGGCGAA
>CBDUUO010000158.1:0-6777 GCA_965370395.1 uncultured bacterium | reverse complement strand
TTAGGGTTTCTGATGAAATTGATGGCCGGCAACTTCGTCCATAAGGCTGCGCTCCTTTTTAAACTGTTCCTGCTGATAGGCTTGCAGTCCCTTTTCTTTCAAACGATCCAATGTTTTTCGTTTTTTCACGGCAGTAATTAAATCCTGGCGCTTTAGATTAAAATGGCGTTCAGCTTCCAGGAGGTTCTGGCTTTGCGCTTCCGTTTCTTTTGAAAGCTGATCGACAAAATCAACATACAGTTTAATTTCAGATGCCGGGCCTCCGTCGGTTTGTTTTTCTTGAAGCTGCTGCACGTTTTGACGCTTTTTTTGCCTCAGGACCCATAATTTATCTTTTTCGGCGGCAAGGCGTTTCTTTAAATCGGCGAGTTCTTTTTGAAGAATCTCTTCCTGGTAGCGACGATGATTTAAGAGCGGTTCTAGGTTGAAGCGATACATAGTGTCATGTCCCGTAAATAATATACTAAATGGTGTCAGGAAGATACAGAAGACAGAGCACAGAAAACAGATGACAGAAGACAAAGGGCAGAGTGTTTCTGTTTTCTGTCATCTGACCTCTGTCATCTGTTTTCTGAAACCTGACACCATAGGCATTGTGTTATTTAAAGCACTCAACTGCACTAAAATATACCACACGACTTTTGTAACATCTTTGTGAGACATGACACTAGACGGGTATTCAGGCTTCAAACAGCTGGGCCAGCTGGGAGATACTTTCAGCAAAATCGGTTGTTTCGTCGATATCCTGTTTTAAATAACGGTTGATTTTTTCAATCATCTCAATGGCATAATCGATTTTTGGATTGCTTCCAGCAACGTAGGCACCAATGTTGATCAGATCCTCCGCTTTGCGATAAATGGCCAGGGTTTCCTTTAACTTATTGGCATACTGCCGCTGTTCAGAATCGATGATATCATCCATCACGCGGCTGATGCTGCTGAGGACATCGATGGCCGGGTAATGATTCTGGTTGCTCAGATCCCGAGTAAGGTTGATGTGACCATCCAGTATGGAGCGCAGAGCATCGGCAATCGGCTCATTGGTATCATCGCCTTCCACCAGCACGGTGTACAGTCCGGTAATCGTGCCCCGGTTGGCGGAAGTGCCGGCTCTTTCACATAATTTGGGCAACAGCGTAAATACCGACGGGGTATAGCCTTTGGTTGTCGGCGGCTCACCCAGCGCCAGCCCGATTTCCCGCTGCGCCATGGCAAAACGGGTGACCGAATCCATCATTAAATTGACATGCCGGCCCTGATCGCGAAAAAATTCAGCGATGGCAGTGGCAATAAAGGCACCCCGCATGCGGATCAGCGGCAGATGATCAGAAGTTGCCACCACAATTACCGAACGTTCAAGGCCTTTTTCGCCGAGTTCTTTTTCGATAAATTCATTGACTTCGCGGCCGCGCTCTCCGATCAGGGCGATCACGTTTACATCGGCCGCGGTTTTGCGGGCGATCATGCCCAATAACACGCTTTTACCCACGCCGGATCCCGCAAAAATGCCCATCCGCTGACCGCAACCCACGGATAACAAACCATTAATGGCCCGGATACCTAAATCCAGCGGTTTTGAAATCCGTTTGCGGGTTAAAGGATTGATGGGAGTCCCGTAGATGGGATATTCGCTTTCAACCGGAATCGGCCCTTTGTTATCAATGGGATTGCCGAGTCCGTCGATGACCCGTCCCAGAAGCCCGGGACCTACCGGAATAACTGCCCGCTGCTGTCTGGCAACGATGGGACATCCGGGGCCAATACCCCGAATTTCCTGCAACGGCATCATCAGGACCTTATTATCCTTAAATCCCAGCACCTCGGCTGTGATTTTGTGAGAATCACCTTTGGTGTAAATATCACATACGGTTCCAAGTCTGGACAGCGGGCCCTGGGCTTCAATCACCAAACCAACGACATTGGTCACCTTACCCTTGGCCTGGATGGTACAGGCCGTATCCACGCAACGCTGATATTTGGCCAGACTGAAGGTCGTTGCCATGGTCGGTTATTCACTCTCCTGCTTTGCCTGTTCAAACTGGGTCTGGAATGATTCTTCAATCGCTTGAAATTGCTTTTCAATGCGGGCGTCAATATCGCCCCTGTCCGTTTCAATCAGACAGCCCCCGCTTTGAATGGATTCTGCGGCCTCAAAACGAATATTATCGACATTGTCTAAAAAATGGGAAAACTGAGATTGGGTATCTTTAATGAATTGAAGATCGTCCGGGTTTAATTTGATTGTAATTTTTGCGGGATTGTCAACTCGACTCAGGGCCTCCCGCGCAACGCAGGTGACGGTTTCCTGAGTGGTTTTGACCTCGTGACAGACAATTTTTCTGGCAATCGACAACGCCAGCTGAGCCACTTCTTTTTCAATCTCCTGATGAATTTCTTTGCGGATATTTTCCAGTTGCCCGAGGGTCTGGTTAAGACTGTCAATTACCGAATCCGCCTTTTTCGACCCGGACTCAAAACCGACCCTTTTACCTTCAAGAAAACCCTTTTGAAATGCGGTTTCCTTGATCTCATCGCCGCAAGACCCTTTATCTTCTGCCGGAGTTTGCGGTATTTCAGGGGCCGAGTCATCATCCGGGCAGGCAGAATCCATATCCGTGTTTTTAAAAAGCGACCGCTGAAATTCACTGTTGTTTGTTCGGCTGACGCAAGGATGCGGTGGTTCATCTAGCGGAATATTGGGAAAATAATGCAGGTGAAAGCCATCCTGCAACGCTTGAGATCCCTTTTTAACTTCGTCAGGCAATGATTTCCTCTCCTCGGCGGCCGGCAATAATTAACTCCCCTTTGGTTTCCATCTCCTGAATGATATTGGTAATATTCTGTTGGGCGTCGTCCACTTCTTTCATGCGAACCGGTCCCATATCCTCTATCTCTTCTTTCAGCATCTCCCCGGCGCGTTCAGACATGTTTTTGAAGATCTTTTCCCTTACCTCCTCGGAAGCGGCTTTGAGCGCAATGGCCAGTTCCATGGTTTCAACCTTGCGCAGCAGTTTCTGGACGCCGCGGTCGTCGACCAGGAGGATATCTTCGAAAACAAACATGCGTTGTTTGATCTGGGCCGCCATTTCCATGTCGGCCTCTTCCATCTCATTTAATATCAATTCGCTTGAAATTTCATCCGTCTGGTTTAATATTTCTGCCAGACGATCAACACCGCCGGTTACATTGGAAATGGTATTTTTCTTGGTTTTTAAAATGTCTTTTAAAATCTCATTGACCTCATCAACAATCGCGGCGGTGACTTTATCCAGATTAACGACGCGTATCGCCACCTCTGTTTTAATTTCATCCGGCAGTTTGGCAATCACATCACTGGCGACGCTCGTTTTGAGATGCACCAAAATAATGGCAATCGTCTGCGGTTGTTCATCTCTTATGAGATCATATATTTCGTCGGCGCTTAAGGTGCTGATGGCCTTGAGACCGCTGCCTTCGGCGTTCGGATCACCGGCAGGGATTTCTGCCTGAACGCCTTCAGCCGAGGAGGATCGGCCCAGCTTTGATTTATACCGCTGGGCGATAGCGGCAAATTCTTTGGCGACCTGCTCAACGACTTCGGGTGATATGGTCCGAATTTGAGACAGGTGATTATTGATGAGTTCTTTTTCCGATTCACTCAGCCGCTGGAGCAATATATCTGCCAATGGTCTGCCCAGAGCGTGAATCAGGATGGCCGCCTTTACCGGGCCTGCTATTCTTTTTGGATCCATACGCATTTAGGTCCCAAATTGAGCAAAAAAGGCTCATGTGGGCGTTAATCGTTATTCCTTATCTTCTTTCAGCCAGTCACGCATCACACCTACGGATGCATCGTTGTCCCGCGTAACTAACTGGGATACCTGATCTTTAAATGTCAACTGTTTCGCATCGGTGTCGTACTCGTTTTCAAGTTCACCGACTGTTTTGGGAAGCTGATGCAATATTTCAGCGTCAGCGGCGGTATGGGTCGTCAGCCATCTGATCAGCGGTTGAACCACAAAGAAAAACGTTAAAATTAAAAACAAGCTCAAGAACGCATATTTAAAATAGGGTTTGTAATTTTTCAGGCGCGCCAGCCAGGTTTCAAGCATCAAATCATCGGTGTCAGACCGGGCCAATCGGTTGGTTTCAAAGGGGAAATTGACAACTTCTACCGTATCACCCCGGTCGGCAACAAAATTAACGGCGCTTTTGACAAGATTTTCGATTTTGGTCAGTTCATCGGACGATCGGGGGACGTAAGTCCATTCCATTTCGCCATTTTCCTTTGCCTTGGACTGGTAAGTGCCGTCGACCAGCACGGCAATCGAGATCCGTTCCATGCCACCGACCGGATCCAGGGTGCGGCTGGTCAATTTACCAATTTCATAGTTAACCGTGCGGTCTTGCTTTGCAAAAGTGATATTTTCACTGTCGGTTATCTGGTTTTGGGTCGGACGGGTCTCCGGCAGATTGGATTGGATACCGGGAATCCCCTGAGGAATTGGATCGGCTTCCCTGGCGGTTTCATTGAACAGCTGTTCGCTGCGAACGACCTGATTTTCAGGCAGAAAACGCTCTTCGGTCATTTCATACTGCTTAAAATTCAGGGCACAGGATACGCGCACAATTGCCCGGTTGGCTCCCAGCGCTTTTTCCAGCATGGTCAGCAGCCGGTTTTCCAGCTTGTGTTCGACCTTGGCCTGGTATTCGAGTTGATCCGAGCTCAGTGTGGCAATACCGGATGGATCTTGGGAGCCGGTTAGCAATCTTCCGTTGCTGTCAACCACGGTGACATTTTCAGGACCCATTCGAGATACGCTGGAAGACACCAAATGCACAATGCCTTGAACCTGTTGTTGCGTCAGCCATTTGCCATGGCGCAGTTTCAATACCACCGAAGCGGAAGCCGATTCCTCGTCCTTGAGAAAGAGCGATTTTTCCGACATCACAATATGCACACGGCAGCTGTCGACTTCGTCGAACCCGTTGATGGTTCGTACCAGTTCACCCTGAAGCGCTCTTTGATAGTTTACGTTTTGGGCAAACTCGCTCATGCCGAGTTTGGTATTGTCAAAAAGCTCAAAACCGATGCTGCCGCCCTGGGGCAGGCCCTCGGAGGCTAATTCTATGCGGGTTTCATAAATTTTTTCCTGCGGAATGAGAATGGTGCCTCCGTTGGCAGAAAGGCGATAGGGAATTTTTTGATCTTTCAGCCGGTTTAGGATGATTCCGGCATCGTTGGCATCCAGGTTCGTATACAGGGGATGAAACTCCGGGTTACCGGCCCAGTTCATCAAAAAAACAAATCCGGCCACGGAGCCCACTGCCAGGATCAAAAGTGCAATCCGTTTGCCGACGCTGATACTTTTAAACAGATTTTGAAGCTGCAATACGATTTGACGAATGGGCATTATCTATCTCCGAAGTTAGACCGGCATACGCATGACCGTTTGGTAAGCCGCAATGATTTTATTGCGGACCTGCATCAAGAGTTGAAAGGCAACATCCGCTTTTTCCATAGCAATCATGGTTGCATGAATATCTTTTTGTTTACCCGCGGCCAAATTTTCTACCGCCTCAGCGGCTTCCAGCTTAAGTTGGTTGACATCATTTAGCGAACGGGCCAGCATATTCCCGAATGACTCCGGGTTCTGTGCCTTCCTGGTTTTGGTAGCGAGGTCCGGGCCGTTCCCGTTCAGTGATTCCAATCCTTTTTGAAAAGTAATTTCATTCATGATTACTGTCCGATTTCCAGCGCTTTGAGCGCCATAGCTTTGGCGGATTGAATGGCAGTGACACTGGCTTCATAACTTCGAGTCGCCGATATCATGTTTACCATTTCTTCCATCAGGTTGATGTTGGGCATCGAAACATAGCCGTTTTCATCGGCGTCCGGATGCGTGGGGTCATGTTTCTTGATCGGCGGGCGCGAATCTTCCACAATTCCTACGACGGCGACTTCTTTTAAAAGTTCTCTCCGCCGCATACCCAGCATTTCACGAAATGATGCCGCCGGGGCCTGGGCCGCAAAAACTGGATCTTTTCTGCGATACGGCCCCCCGGCTTTGGTGCGGGTCGTATTCATGTTGGCCAAATTCGCCGCGATCAAGTTCATACGCAGCCGTTGGGCCGATAACCCCGAAGAACTGATATGCAATGCATCAAAAAAATCCATGTTTACTTACTCCCTCCTTGAATGGCATTTTTAAGTCCTTGAAATTTCCTTCTGATCATCTGAGCGGCGATCCGATACAGTATAGTGTTTTCAGCTAATTTCCCCATGGTCCTGTCGAGGTCGACGGTATTGCCGTCGGCCCTGAAATTGATTGCCGGGGGATCAGCGGCTTTAATTTTTATCGGGTTTGATGACGAATGACGCCCGGAAAGATGCCGGGGACGCGTGCGCACCAGCTCGATGGGTCCTGCAGAGCGGTTGTTCCTTTTGAGCGCATCTTCCATAACCACCTCAAATGCTTTGTAATTCGGCGTATCGATATTGGCGATATTGGACGTCAGGACCTTATGACGCAGGGAACCGGCGTTCAGGGTTTTTTGAAGGGTTGCAATGGTTCCATCAAATAAAGATTGCGTTGGCATTTTTCAAATTTCCCTTTTGTTATTCGTGCCTTAGAGACAATTATGTTTCTTTTACGGCAAAATGGTTTAACCACAAAGACACAAAGTTCACGAAGGTCCAATTAAGTAATTTTTTAAATGTCATTCTTTGTGTTCTTCGTGATCTTTGTGGTTTAAATTTGATAATCTCGTAAAAAGTCTGCCAAGCTGTCATTGCGA
>CBDUUO010000157.1:0-6800 GCA_965370395.1 uncultured bacterium | reverse complement strand
AGAGAGACTCTAACGTGCGATCTTCCCGCATGAAATGCGGGACGTTCTAAACCAACTGAACTACGCCCCCGCATGTTTATTTTAGCTGCGGGATAGCTTTCGCCTCTCTACTCCATGATGAAGTGGTAGGCGGAACAGGGCTTGAACCTGTGACCCCCGGCTTGTAAGGCCGATGCTCTCCCAACTGAGCTACCCGCCCACGTTTATCAGCCCATTGGACGTCCGGAAAAAAACAATTGCTAACAATTTCAACCCATAATGTCAAGGTTAAAGTCGGCGGGAAACGATGATATTCCCTTATATTAAATTTTTCGGTTTTTCCGCTTCTTCGGGCGTGATTTCAAGCGGAATGTCAACATTTTTAAAAAGCGTGTTGCCGTCATCAAGGATGAGTGCGTGGGAAAGCACTTCATCCATATGTTCCACCAGGATAATTTCAACCTGCTTGGAGATGCTCTTGGGCACATCTTTTAGATCTTTTGCATTTTCTTGGGGAATCAGAACTTTTTTGATTCCGCCCCGGTGAGCGGCAATGATTTTTTCCTTCAAACCGCCGATCGGCAGCACGCGACCCCGGAGGGTGATCTCACCGGTCATGGCCATATCACGGTGTACCGGACATTTGGCCAGGGCTGATACAAGCGAAGCGCACATGGAAATGCCCGCAGATGGTCCGTCTTTGGGGATAGCCCCTTCGGGGATATGAATATGAATATCAAATTTCCGGTAAAATTTTTCATCAATCACCAGATTATGCGCCCGGGAACGAACGTAACTTACCGCAGCCTGAGCCGATTCCTGCATGACATCGCCCAGTTTTCCGGTAACCGTGAGTTTGCCCTTTCCGGGCATAATCAATGTTTCGATAAAGAGCAGCTCGCCGCCCACCTGAGTCCAGGCCAGCCCGGTGACTATTCCGATTTGATCTTTTTCTTCAATCTGTTCCTGGCGAAACCGGTAAGGCCCGAGATATTTGGCAATCGATTTTTCGGAAACTTTGAATCCGATTTTATCCTTGTTCTTGACCGCTTCTTTGGCCAATTTACGGCAAATTGAAGCAATTTCACGCTCAAGATTTCTGACCCCGGCTTCGCGGGTATAGCGCCGAATAACGGCCAGTATCGAATTTTTGGAAAAAATTACATTTTTCCCCTCCAGGCCGTTGAATTTAATCTGCTTGGGGACCAAAAAGCCTTCAGCAATATGATATTTTTCATATTCGGTGTAACCGGGGAGCCGGATAATTTCCATTCGGTCCTGCAGCGGCAGCGGGATATCCGGCAAGGTGTTGGCCGTTGTGATAAAAAGGACATCTGAAAGATCATAATCCATATCCAGATAATGATCATTGAAGCTGAAGTTTTGCTCGGGATCCAGAACTTCCAGCAGCGCCGCCGACGGATCGCCCCTGAAATCCATGCTCATTTTGTCGACTTCATCCAGACAAAATACCGGGTTGTTTACACCGGCCTTTTTCAGTGACTGAAGGATTTTACCCGGCAGGGCCCCGATGTAAGTTCGCCGGTGCCCGCGGATTTCAGCTTCATCTCTAACCCCCCCGAGGGATAGGCGCACGTATTTGCGACCGGTGGCCCTGGCGATGGATTTGGCCAGAGAGGTTTTACCAACGCCCGGCGGCCCGACGAAGCAAAGGATCGGGCCTCGAATTTTCTTTACCAGTGTCTGAACCGCCAGATATTCTAAAATCCGTTCTTTGGGTTTTTCAAGGCCGTAATGATCTTCATCGAGGATCTTTTCCGCCTCATCGAGGTCATCACCCACTTCGCTTTTTTCAAACCAGGGCAAACTGATGATCCAATCGATATAATTTCGCACCACCGTGGCCTCGGCCGACATGGGTGTCATCATTTTTAATTTTTTTAGTTCAGCTTCAACTTTTTCGGTGGCCTCTTCGGACATCTTTTTCTTCTTGATTTTTTCTTCAAGCTCTTTGATCTCATCGGCCGGGTCATCATCGCCGCCCATTTCTTTTTTGATCGCCCGCATCTGTTCGTTCAGATAGTAATTTTTCTGAGTCTGCTCCATCTGATCTTTTACACGATTTTTGATGCGCTGATCCACGCGGAAGACTTCAATTTCCAATTTAATCAGGCTTAAGAGCAGAGCCAGCCGATCGGTGGGTGAAATGGTTTCCAGCAGTTTTTGTTTGTCTTCAATTTTAAACGAAAAATGCGAAGCCACCGTGTCGGCCAGCTGAGATGGATCAACAATAGTCGAAGCGTTGGTGACCAGTTCTTTTGATATGTTTTTGTTGGCGCCTGCATATTCCTCGAACTCTTTAATGACCGATCGAATTAGCGCCGTGGCTTCCGCTTCAGCAACGACAGGTTCTATTATTCTGTCAACCTGTACCTGGAAGAAGTCTTTTTCAATTATAAAGCGCTCAATTCGGGCCCTGAATTTGCCTTCCACCAGGGCTTTAACGGTTCCATCGGGAAGCCGCAGCAGCTGAAGCACTTTACCAATCGTTCCAACGAGGTTAATGTCCGTTTCTCCGGGGTTGTCCACATTGGCCTTTTTCTGAGTTGACAGAAAAACGAGCTTATCTTTATTCATGGCATCAGCCAGCGCATTGACCGATTTGGCCCGCCCGACAAAAAGCGGCGCCACCATATGGGGAAACACGACCAGGTCTCTTAATGGTAAAAGGGGTAATAGCATCTTTGATTCCTCAGTTCCTTCTTCTTTAAAAAATTTCGGTATAGTTAACCATGGTTAGGCTTGCTTCTTCGTCTGCTCATAAAGCAGGATGGGATCCTCCTTGTTTAAGACAACATCCTCTCCGATGACGCATTCTTTTACATCGGCAATTGACGGCAGATCATACATGATGTCAAGCATGCAGGTTTCCATAATTGCCCGCAACCCCCGTGCGCCGGATTTGCGTTTCATGGCTTCTCTGGCAATCGCCGCCAGCGCGCTGTCGGTGAGTCTCAGGTTGACGCTTTCCATTTCGAAGAGCATCTGAAATTGCCTGAGCAAGGCATTCTTGGGTTCCTTCAAAATCCGGATCAGTGCAATCTCATTGAGCTCATCAAGGGTCGCAATCACCGGAAGACGCCCTAAAAACTCGGGGATCAGCCCGAATTTTATCAGATCCTCCGGTTGAACATCCATCAGAATCTCACCGATCGTTTTCTCTGTTTCCAGAAGGATCTTGGCTCCGAATCCCATTTGTTGGGAACCGAGACGACGCTGAATAATTTTTTCCAGACCGTTGAAAGTCCCCCCGCAGATGAACAGGATGTTGGAGGTGTCTACTTTAACAAAATCCTGTTGCGGATGTTTTCGGCCGCCTTTTGGCGGCACACTGGCCGTTGTTCCTTCAATTATTTTCAAAAGCGCTTGTTGAACGCCTTCCCCCGAGACATCACGTGTGATCGAAGGATTGTCCGATTTACTGGCAATTTTATCGATCTCATCGATGTAGACGATCCCGCGCTTGGCTTTGTCTACATCGTAATCTGCATTCTGAAGCAGGGCAAGAATGATGTTTTCAACATCCTCGCCAACATAACCGGCCTCGGTCAGACTGGTCGCATCCGCTATGGTAAACGGTACGTTCAAAAATCTGGCAAGGGTTTGTGCCAGCAGCGTCTTTCCGCAGCCGGTCGGGCCAATCAGCATAATGTTGCTTTTCTGGATTTCAACATCCCCGGTGTTTAATAAAGAATCAAGGCGTTTGTAGTGATTGTAAACCGCTACCGCCAGCACCTTTTTGGCTAATTCCTGTTCGATCACATAGCCGTCAAGCTTTTCCTTAATTTCTTTCGGCGCCAGGATACCACCCGGCTCCCCGGAATCCTTTTCGCTTTCTTCCTCAATGATTTCACTGCATAGCTGGATGCACTCATCACAAATATATACCGCCGGGCCGGCAATCAGCTTTCGGACTTCAGATTGATTTTTCCCGCAAAAAGAACAAAACAGGTTGTCGTTTTCATCTTTTTTCTTTGGCATGTTAGCTCCCCGCCTCTTCTAAGTGGTCAAGATCGTCACGGTTGGAAATGACATGGTCAACGATACCGTATTTCTTTGCCTCCTCACCGGACATGAAAAAGTCTCGATCGGTATCTCTTTGGATGTCCTCAATTAGTTTGCCGGTATGTTCCACCAGGATCTGATTTAAGCGATCTTTCATTCGCAGGATCTCCCTGGCCTGGATTTCAATATCAGATGCCTGGCCCTGAAACCCCCCCATGGGTTGATGGATCAAAATCCTTGAATTGGGCAGCGAGTAACGCTTTCCGTGGGCTCCTGCAGCCAGCAATAACGCACCCATGCTGGCGGCCTGGCCGATGCAAACGGTGGTAATGTCCGGTTTAATGTACTGCATGGTGTCATACACCGCCAAACCGGCAGTTACCAGACCCCCGGGGGAGTTCACATAAAAATTGATGTCCTTCTCGGGCTCTTCGGACTCTAAAAAAAGCAGTTGCGCAATAATGAGATTGGCAATCTCATCGTTCAAGGCCGTGCCGAGAAAAATGATGCGGTCTTTGAGAAGGCGCGAATAGATATCATAGGCGCGCTCACCCCGACCGCTTTGCTCAATTACTATCGGTACCAGTGGCACAGGTTATCTCCTTCACTAGTTAAATGTCTCGGATATGTTACCATTTAATAGGATTTAGAGTTCTTTTTGTGGCAATTTTCTTTTTTAAGCCACGTGGAATGATGGAATAATGGAACGATGGAAGATTGGGTGTGAAAAGCATCAAAAGGCATTTTCATTCCATATTTCAAAACCCATTATTCCACTATTCCAGCATTCCAATATTCCAGTTGGGGCGAAGCCCCTAACTGGATATTCGGTTTAGTTCCTTACTTCTTTGCCTTTTTAGCCTGTTTTTTGGCCTCGGATTTTCCCGGCGTTTCAGGCTTCACATCTTTGATTGTACTACTATCAATAATAAGTTTGATCGCCTTTTTTTCAAGTAATGTATGCTTGAAATACCCCAGCTTATCCTGATTCTGGTCATAATATTTCTTGATTTCTTCCAGCGGCTGGTTGAAGTTTTCGGACATCTCCTTCAGCCCGCCTTCCAGTTCTTCGTCGTCAAGGCTGAGTTTTTCCTGATCGATGATTTTGCCCAAAATGAGATGACGTTTAACCTGCTTCAACGCCGTGTCACGGTATTTTTCAGCAATCGTCTCCTTTGAAAGCCCCATTTCCTCCAGGGACGTATTGCGGTAAGCAAAAGAGCGCTCGGTCTCCTCGATAATTCCTTGAAGCTCCATCTCGACCATGGCATCCGGTACTGCAAACTCCGTTTTGGCAATTAAGCCGGTGAAAATTTGCTCGTTGAGTTCCTGCTCGATACGTTTTTCGTAACCCTGTTTCAAATTATCCAGAATCACTTTTTTTAGTTCGTCCAGCGTTTTATAGGGGCCTGCTTTTTTGGCCAGGACATCATCAATCGGCGGCAAAACCTCCTGCCGGATTTCGTTCAGCATCACCTGAAAATCAATTTCCCGGCCGGCCAATTTTTCGTTGGGGAAATCTTTATCAAATTTTATGCTAAACGCTTTGGAATCTCCCGGCTTCATACCGATAAGCTGGTCGTCAAAATCTTTGGAAATAATCGCTTTACTGATTTGCAGACTAAAATTTTGAGCCTCGGCAAATTCCGGCACGGGCGCTCCATTCTGAAAGCCCGCGATATCGATCAGGACAAAATCCTCTTTTTGGGCCGGCCGGTCTTCAGAAATCTTTTGATGCTGGGCCATTTCTTTCTGGAGCGATTTGAGCTGAAGGTCCACCTCGTCGTCGCCGGCTTCATGCAGTGTCCGTTTCAGCTTCAGCCCTTTAAAATCGATATCATCAATTTCGGGAGTGGTCTCAACGGTGGCATCATATTTATAGGAACGGTCGGCTGCCAGCTCGGGTGGGTCCAGTTCGGGGTTCCCGACGATTTTTAGCTCGGTCTGCTTGATGGCATCGATAAATGAACTTTGAATCAGCCTGGAGGATACATCGGCATGCACATCTTTTTTAAACATCCGTTCCAGAACCGACCGTGGAACCTTTCCCGGCCGGAAACCCTTTACTTTAGCGCTTTTTTTTAGTTGATTATACGCTTTATCCAGTTCCCGGACGACTTCATCCTGCGGAATTTCAATATGAAGCGTTTTCTTGACGCTGCTGAGATCTTCAACTTTAAATTGCATAATGTTCCCAGTTCAACAAAATTTAAGCGCCTTGCAGAATATATTCACCGCAGAGTTCTCTGTGGTAAATAAACCAACACGACATAAGGTCAAGTCGCATCAAGGCACTTTTTAATCTTTACAGTGGTGCGAGAGGGGAGACTTGAACTCCCACTCTGTCTCCAGAACTGGATCCTAAGTCCAGTGCGTCTACCAATTCCGCCACTCTCGCCTTTGCTTAAAAAAAAGGAAATCCGGGCAAGTGATTTGGGCAGACTGCCCTTGGAGGATAAAATTTTCATTCAAGATTCTTTGGACTTTATAGTGGTTGTCAAAAAAACGTCGCGGTATTCAAACGTTTTTTTCTACAACCGTACAATCGCTTATACCCCAATTCCGTAATTCGGAACATTATTATGGAAAGCGGTATAACGGCTGAACTCAGTACCCAAATCGGTTAAATTTCAGTATAAAAGACAAAACAGATAATGTCAATCTCATCGGCTGTCAAGTAAAATCTGGTGACAGCCCGTCTATACCGGTTGTCATAAATATGTTCCGTTTGCCAGATTTCCTAACAAGCGAAATGTTTGTAAAAATGAAGAAAAATTATTAGAGCGTTTGCATCA
>CBDUUO010000156.1:0-6842 GCA_965370395.1 uncultured bacterium | reverse complement strand
ACCACCGGCCTGGCGATTACCCGGCGCAACCTGGTGCATGTCGTAATGTATCTGGTTTTTTCTTTTTTCGGCAGCGCCATGATGTTTTACCTTTTCGGGGCGCCCCTCCTGGCGGTGCTGGAAGTGATCATCTATGCCGGTGCCATCATGATCCTGTTTTTATTTATCATCATGATGGTCAAAGTGGAGGCTTCCGAAGAGCCGTTGTTTCCGATTCAGCAATGGCTGCCGATCGTCCTGATCGGTGTCGTCTATCTTATTATCGGTGCCGTGATTGTTTCTTCCGCTCCCGGCAGCCAGGTTACGCTGGAGATCGCGCTGGCCAAACCAAAAGCATTCGGAGAATATCTGTTTCAAAGACACTGGCTCGTCATCGAAATCGTCTCGTTGCTGCTGTTGATTGCACTTGTCGGTGCACTTTATCTGGGACACAAAAAACCCGAGGAGGATAACTGAACTAGAATCAAATCTATCAAGAAGCAAAAGTATCTAAAACATGAGATTGCTTCGCCCGCTGACGCGGACTCGCAATGACAGGTTAAACCAATACCTCTGGTTGGGTCATTGCGAGGAGTCCGCCCGTGCGGACGACGAAGCAATCTGGCAAATCAATGCGTGATTTATAAGTATTATCATTCACTTTATAATACTATTATTCGAGACAAACTATGATCGTTCCATTTGGCCATGTTCTTATATTAGCCGGGATTCTTTTCCTGATGGGGATATTTTGTGCGGTTGCGCGGCGCAACCTGATCATGATTGTGCTGGGCGTGGAAATTATGCTAAATGCCGCCTCCATTGCCTTTGTGGGTGCTGCATTGCGCTGGCAACAACTGGAAGGTCAGGTGTTTGCCTTTTTTATTTTAGCAGTGGCAGCCGTAGAGGTATCTGTTGGGCTGGCTTTGATTGTTTATGCTTACAGGAGAACCGGATCATTTGATCCCGGCAGGTATAATCTCCTCAAATAAAAAGCTTAAATAGCAAGCACCAAATTGCAAACAAATCTCAAATCTCAATTTTCAGTGACCAAAACCTTGGGTGTCGGGTTTCAGGTGTCAGGTGTCAGGTGTCAGAAATGAGGGGGTGCAAGAGCTGACACCTGAACACTGACACCTGACACCTTGGTTTTTGTGGTGTGGGATTTTATATCTAGGCATTTAAATTCCCAACGCTCCTATTTATGAATAACAACAAGAAAGAGCACAGATGAGTCCATCCGGGATGAACGATCCGACTTTGATTGCGGCCATGCTGACGACGCTGCTGCCGTTTGTCGCTTTTGTTTTAATTATGGTCTTTACCCGGGCCTATCCGCGGTTTTCTGCAGGGTTGTCGATTACCGCGGTTGCGCTATCATTTTTAAGTGCTCTTTTTCTGCTTGGCAAACATTGGGGGTTGGCTTCTCCGCTTCAATTCACCTTTCGCTGGGTGGTCTCAGGTGACATCCAGATCCCGTTCGGTTACCTTCTGGATCCCGTCAGTCTGTTGATGCTGGTGGTGGTGACCGGGATCAGTTTTTTGGTTCAGGTATATTCGATCGGCTATATGGCCGGCGATCCGGGGTTCTCCAGATACTTTGCCTTTATGTCCCTTTTTGCCTGGACGATGATGAGTCTGACGCTTTCGCCCACCATGCTGCAGCTCTATATTTTCTGGGAACTGGTGGGGCTCTCTTCTTATCTGTTAATCGGTTTCTGGTATGAAAAATTCAGTGCCACAGAAGCCGGTAAAAAAGCATTTGTAATGACCCGGCTGGGGGATGTGGCATTTTTTATCGGGTTGCTTCTGGCTTTGACCCACCTCGGCAATCTGAATATACTGGAAATGAACGATCCGCAAGCCACCGCAACAATGCCGCCGGCGCTCATCACCGTTTCTGCCCTGCTGATTTTTGGAGGAATCATCGGCAAAAGCGCCCAGTTTCCGCTGCTGACGTGGTTGCCGGACGCTATGGAAGGTCCGACTCCGGTGAGCGCCCTGCTGCACTCCGCCACGATGGTGGCAGCCGGTGTGTACCTGTTTGCACGTCTCTTTCCGTTTTTCAGCCTGTCACCCACCGCTATGGCCATTTTTCTGGCAATCGGCACCATCAGCATGCTGATGGCGTCCACCATGGCGATGGTCAGCCGGGATATTAAACAGGTGTGGGCCTACTCAACCATCAGCCAGCTGGGGTTTATGATCATGGGCCTGGCGGCCGGCAGCTATTTTGCCGGTATTTATCACCTGACGACCCACGCCGGGTTCAAGGCCTTGCTTTTTCTTTGCTCCGGCGTTTTTATCCACACCTATGAATCCAATGATATTTTCGAGATCAGCCGGCAGGGCGGGCGCACGCTGAAAATTCCGATGATCTGCATCATTATCGCCGCAGCAGCCCTGGCAGGCCTGCCGCCGTTGTCCGGATTTTTCAGCAAGGAATTGATCCTGGCCGGGCTGGCCGCTTTGGAGAATCCGATCTGGCTGGTGGCGGGGCTGCTGGGCGTGTTTTTGACCGCCTATTACGCCTTCCGGCTGATCTTTATTCTGATGTTTCCGAAACCGGTTATGCCGACATCCGCAGGTGAAACTGCCCACGGGCATGCCGCCGAACACAGCGCAATGCATCACGGGGTGATGGTCTGGCCCTTAATCATTCTGGCCGCAGTCACCGCGTTGCTGGGCCTGTATGAGGCCCCTCTGGGTCATTTTATTGCCGGCCAGTCAAAGATCGATACCTATAATCTAGCCCCGCATTCGTGGTTGCCTTTTGCGGCCCTGGCCATTGCCGCCGCCGGGGTGGGCTTGGCCTGGCTGGAATTCGGGCGCCGCGAAGCCGATCGGATCGGCTTTGTGGAGAGGATTCCGGCGCTTAATACTTTTTTCGCCGAACGCTGGTATATCGATCACTTTTATCGCCTGTGTCTGAAATATATTGTTTATAAAATATTTGCCGAAAGCTGTAAGCAAAATGACGATCGCGTCATCGACGGCAGCATTGACGGGCTGGGCAAAGGAATCGTTGAAACCGGCCGGATTCTGTCCCGCCTGCACCTGGGGATGGTTCAATACCGGCTGCTTGTTATTTTCGTTGTCATGGTCCTGCTGGCCCTGTATTTTTTCTTCTAGCGTTTGAAAGAAATAAAATGCTTTTATTTCAATATAACACTGTCAACAATTACCATTTTGGTTAAATTCGAAATTCGAATATCGAAATGCGAAACAAATACGAATACCAAATGACCAAAAATCTAAACTGTTTTGAACATTCGTATTTCGTATTTTGAATTTGTTTCGAATTTCTGCCAATTTTATTAAATCAGGCGTGCTTCGAATTTTTGGATGGGATATATTTTCTTAATCTTATTAATTAGCAATCCTGGGTTTAAATATGCCCAACTTAAAGAGTTAAGTAGATGCAAATGGAGTTTGCCCGTTTTCCGTATCTTTCATGCATCCTTTTAAGCTGCGTGATCGGCCTGTTGATTATCCTCTTTCTTCCGGAGCGCCGGAAGCAGGAAATCAAGTGGGTCAGTGCGGTTTTTTCCGGAATCCCGCTGGCGTTGTCCCTGTACCTGTTTTTGGCCTATGACAAAAGCACAGGCGGTCTTCAGTTTGTGGAAAAAATCCTGTGGGTCAAGTCACTGGGCATTACCTATTTTAACGCTGCCGACGGATTTAATCTGCCCAATCTGCTGCTGACCGGAATTGTATTTTTTACCGGCGTACTGACAATGTGGGAAATGCAAACCCGCGTCAAAGAATTTTATGCCCTCTATTTTTTGCTGGTCACCGGCGTGTTCGGGCTCTTTATGAGCATGGACCTGTTTTTCATTTTTGTCTGGTATGATGTTTCCTTATTTCCGATGTATCTGCTCATCGTCGTCTGGGGCACCACGCGTAAAGAATATGCGGCCATGAAATTAACGCTGTATCTGTTGGCCGGAAGCGCCTTGATATTGCCGGCGATTGTCTATCTTTTTGTCAAATCCGGTATGAATACGTTTGATATTGTCTCCCTGATGCAGCCCGGGACCTTTACGGCCGATCAGCAGAAATTTGCGTTTATTTTGCTGTTTCTGGGTTTCGGTATTCTGGCTGCTGTCTGGCCCTTTCATACCTGGTCGCCGGTAGGTCATGTCGCCGCGCCCCACGCGGTCAGCATGGTGCATGCCGGCGTGCTCATGAAAATCGGTGCATTCGGCGTGTTGCGAGTGGCTATTTTTCTTTGCCCGCAGGGCTGGCAGCATTGGGCCCAGCTGATGGCGTTGCTGGCTGCAATCGGTATCGTTTATGGCGCGCTGGCCGGTTTGCGCCAGACCGATCTTAAATATGTCATTGGATACTCCAGCGTATCTCACATGGGAATTGTCGGCCTGGGGCTGTCAACCGTCAGCGTTGGCGGTCTCAACGGTGCGGTTTTTCAGATGTTTGCCCACGGGGTGATGACCGCATTGTTCTTTTCTTCGGTGGGCTATATTTATGATAAAACCCATACGAAAGTAATCGGCCAGCTGGGCGGCTTGAGTAAAATTATGCCCGTGGCCTCAACTTACTTTATTGTGGCGGCCATGGCGAGTATGGGCGTACCCTGTCTGGCGAGCTTCTGGGGAGAACTGGTGGTTTTTATCTCTGCCTTTAAGGTGTATCCGGTTCGCGGCGCAATGGCCATCACCGCCCTGGTGATCAACGCGCTGTTTATGCTGCGGGTCGTGCAAAAAACCTTTTACGGTCCTAAAAATGAGCAGTATGAGCAGCTGACGGATGTACCTTTCGGTCTGGGGGTGCCCCGGATGATCCTGGTTGCGGTTCTGGTGTTTTTGGGGTTTTTTCCGTCTCTGCTGTTTGATGTGATAGCGACAGCTTCGATTCCATTTATTAACGGGTTGCCATGATGAAGTGGATGATCTTTAGTCCCGAAATCTATTATTTACTGGCGAGCCTGTGCTTTCTGGCGCTGTCGATGTTGCCGCGCGCAAAATCCCGGCGCAATTATTTCAGCGCCCTTTTTCTGGCGGCTACCGGTATTTTGGTTTGCCTGATCACCGTCAAATCAGAGGGAGTCCTCTTTTTTAACACTTATCAGGTTGATCTGTTTTCCCAGGTATTTAAGGTATTGCTGTCCCTGGGGTTGTTTCTGGTGATTTGTCTGTGCCCCAATCTCACCGCTATCAAAGCAAAACACCACCCGGAATTTTATCTTCTGTTATTTGTCGGCACCCTGGCGATGATGATGCTGGTCAGCAGCGTGCACCTGCTGGCCATCTATGTTTCCCTTGAGCTTTCCAGCTACTGCCTTTACATACTGGTGGCTTTTAGGAGAGGCAAAGATATGGGCATTGAGGCCGCTATTAAATATTTTCTGATCGGAATCTCTGCCTCAGCTCTGATGCTTTTTGGCCTGGCGTTGCTTTACGGAACCACCCAGGCCACCTATGTCAATGAGATGGCAGCGGTGCTTCCGGGGCTGATCGACAAACCCGCTGTTGTCATCGGACTGCTGCTGACCCTCAGCGGATTCTTTTTTAAACTCGCCGTTTTCCCCTTCCATTTCTGGGCGCCGGATGTCTACCAGGGGGCCGCCAATCAGGTCACTGCTTATATTGCTACGGCTTCCAAAGTGGCCGCCATGGCGCTTCTGATACGAATGGTTGCTTTAACCGGCAACGGTGCGGCCGGCAATTATCTGGTGCACATTCTGGTGACGCTGTCCATCGTTTCGATGACCGTGGGCAACCTGGCGGCTATCGTTCAAAAAGACATCAAACGCATGCTGGCCTATTCGACGATCGCCCATGCCGGGTACGTATTGATCGGGATATTGAGTATGAGCCCGGCCGGTTACAGCGGGGTCATTTTTTATGCCCTGGCTTTATTGGTGATGAAATTCACCGCATTTCTGGTGGTGGTCAAGGTGGCCGATGATGACCACAACTTGCAGATTGATCAACTGGCCGGTTTGCATCAACGCTCTCCGCTACTGGCGATGGCATTGATGGTTTCCATTTTCAGTCTTGCCGGCATCCCGCCGACCATTGGTTTCACCGGGAAACTTTTAGTCTTCCTGGCTGCTATGGAGCAGGGTTACTTCACGCTGGTGCTCATCGCCATGATTAATGTGGTTATTTCCCTCTATTACTACCTGCGGGTATTAAAAGCGGCTTATATGTTGCCACCGGATGAAGCGTTATCCCCGCTGCAACTATCCCCTCCGGTTAAAGTGCTTGCCGCGGTACTCATCGTTGTGATGGTGGTCGTTGGGATTTTTCCGAGCTATGTTCTCGAGCTTGCTGAAGCCGCAGCCCGTTTATT
Source organism: uncultured bacterium (assembly GCA_965370395.1). Lineage (GTDB taxonomy): Bacteria > Desulfobacterota > Desulfobacteria > Desulfobacterales > JAHEIW01 > JAHEIW01. Next base: position 548 of record CBDUUO010000156.1, on the reverse strand, counting down.
GGTGTGAAAACAGTTGAATAAGTTGTATTATTTTTTGGAAGACGGCGTGATTGGTAAATTTTTCAGGAAGGACCTATGCGTCGGTATCCGGAGGTGCCAGCATGGGAATTTTAACAAAGTCGATACCCTCTTTTTTTAGCATTTTTTCTTCTTCTTTGGTACTGACGCCTCGGATATTTCGCGGCTCCTCGACCCCGTAATGGATTTTCAAAGCTTCTTTGGCAAAATCACATCCGACATCATCAAAGTTTTTCTCAACAAAATCAACAATTTCTTTGCCAATTTTTTTTAGATTTTCTTCCTCCAAAGATGCCTTTTTGGGGATCGCTGAGGATTTGATCGCAAAGGTGGACGGTATTCTGGACACACAGGTATTATTGCAGATCGGGCAGGCGATCAATTCCTTTTTTTTCTGGGTCTGATAGGCCTCACTGTCTTCAAACCAGCCTTCGAATGCATGGCCGTTTACACATTGTAAATCATACGCTATCATAGAGGGACACCACCGTTATTTGGAAATATCAATATAATTAGAGGTAGTACCTAAC
>CBDUUO010000155.1:0-6852 GCA_965370395.1 uncultured bacterium | reverse complement strand
TCATGGTTGGGAGATGAGTAGCATATCTTAAGCCGCATTTTATCCGGGCAGCATTTTCAGCCGGTAGCGTGCATCCTCTTCGACACTTTTGCGATCCAAGACAAAAGGCCTGTATTTCCCCGTACGCCAGAGTTCCGCCTGGTCGTCATAATGGGGGCTCATAAAGTTTCCTGAAATTCCCGCCGGTATCACCCGGCGAGAATTTTTCCGATCCGCAAAATCGACAATATACCGCAGCGAAGCACCGTGGTATCCTTCCCAGGGTTCCGATAATTTATAAGGTTGGGGATTCACGGTAGCAATACTCCCGCCCATGGGGTACGGCCCGATGTTCATGAAGTATCCCATCAGAGACGAACTCTCACCGAAGGGGTGATAAAGGGTCAAGGTGTGAAGTTTGCCCCACTTCCAATCATCAACATTTGAACCCATTTTTTCATTTAAATAGACAATAGCTTCGGTGAAGCTTTTGCCGATGAGGTCGTTGATGCCTTCCTTTTCAGCGGTATCCGGATCGTCAAACCAGCGGCTCCGGCCCGTGACAATCAGATTACGCATGGCGTTAAATACCACATCGTCATTTTTTATGTATTGTCCATACAGATCCTCTCCGAGCCTTTTTTTAAAGATGTTTTTTACCATTTCATTGATGGTTGCATGAAATACCGTGGGTGCGATGTCTTCGGTGCCGGCGACAAAATTCCATTTCTTTAAGGCAGCGGTGGCCTTTTTTTCTTTTTCTGAAAATCGTTTTCCAGATAAAGATAAAGATGCCAGCATCATGGGGACCCACTCCTTGGCAAGCACGACATAAAAATCAACCTGCATTTTCGCGAAGTCTTGCGTGTCGAACTTCTCCTTTGCGGTAATCATTTCCTCTATGCGGACAAATCGATCCGGCATGGCGTAATAGTGGGATATCGGATAAGGGTAGTCATCGCCCACATGTTTGTTGTTGGCCGTGGCGATCCAGCCCCGGGCTGGATTTTTAAGGTGCGGCTGCTGCCGGGTTGGGACATAGCCTTTCCACTCATGCTTTCCGTCCCAGCCGGGAACCGGGACCGCTCCGGAAAAACCATCTCGAATGGGAATTGCGACAGCCGCCCAAAAGCCGATGTTGCCCTTATCATCGGCATACACCCAGTTTTGACCGGGACATTTGTAATGCTCCGCCGCTTTTTCGATATCATCCACGCTCCGGGCAGTGTTGAGGTAATAAAAAGGGGTCGCCTGAAGCACCTCATAAGCTGTCCACCGCATGGCAAGGGCCGTGTTTTTTTCCTCTTTATATTTGTTTATCTCATCAACAATGGGACCATGGCGGGTGAGTCTGACCTTAAATTTTATATCATCTGCATCCTTTACTTTTATGACTCCTTCTTTGATCGTCATGTCTTGCCAGCGCCCCATAAACTCATACTGGTCGGAATTGGCGGGGTTTATCTTCTCGATGTAAAAATCCGCATCGTCTGCCATGACGTTGGTAAAACCCCAGGCCACATGCTCATTGGCGCCTATGATGACGAAAGGTATTCCGGGAAGCAGTGCTCCGGAAACATTCATCGCGGGGGACACGATGTGAGCTTCATACCAGATGCCGGGTGTCCTGTGGCCTAAGTGGGGATCGTAGGCAAAAATCGGCTTGCCGGTCGCCGACTTCTTTCCCGCTACAACCCAGGAGTTGCTGGCACCGCCGCCTGCGGTACCGCGAACCTCTCTGGCCAGATTCAGCGTTTTAAGAAATTCAAGCGTCGCTAAACCTTCCGGGATAATCAGCGGATATCCCTCAGCATACTCCGGGAAGATTTCTTGCGCCATCGTTTCTCCAACCTTTTCGATAACAGCAGCATGCAGCATTTCAACGCTAAAGGCCGTGTTGAGATCTGACGCCATGACGTACTGGATTGCCACCGCATCGGAAGGCTGCCAGGGTTCGGGTTCATACCCTAAGATCGTGAATTCTATAGGAAGTGGCCCCTTATGATGTTTTATAAAGTAGTTGACTCCGGCAGCATAGGTCTTCGCAGCGGAAATTGTTTCATGCTTATACGCGGCGGCTATTTCTTCAAAAGATTTGCCGGCCGTAATCGTCCTGAAGTACCTGTCAACCGGGACGAGATCTTTGCCGAGAATCTCGGCCAGTTTTCCGCGGGCAGCCCGCCTCATCAAATCCATTTGAAAAAGCCTGTCCTGGGCTATACAGTAACCCAGCGCAAAATAGGCATCCGCATCGGTTTGGGCATAGATGTGGGGCATACCGTAAGAGTCGCGGATGATATCAACCGGTTTAATTATTCCCGGTATGGTAATTTGTCCATTGTAATCAGGAAGCGTAGATCTAAGATACGCGTAGACACCGACGAAGATCACAAGGATCAATCCCAGAAGGATTCCTATAATCCATTTTAAAACCCTCATAGCTGTCCCCCTTATGCTTGAATTTAGGTTTCCAAGTCTATCAATACAATTTTATATCAATAGCTGATCAGGCTCTTTGTTTCCGGGGTATTGGATTTATGGCGTAACGGAATGAAGGAAAATAAACCAAAACATCTTTAATCTAATTGGCTAAAAATGTCAAAAACTCTGAAAGGGTCAATTTAATTATTATACAGTGCTGAGAGATACGCTCAATCCCGCCTGCTGAAAGCCATAAAATCTTAAGCGCATATCGCAAGATTTTCATAATAGGTCCAAAAAATCTTTTCCGAACAGAAATTTCCACGGGATTACAGAGATGTTTCCTGCCATTTCTAACTTTCCAGTTTGTCCAATAACTCGTTTCCTCTCCCTTGGCGGCCTGCCTTCGATATGAGCTCAGGCCGAATGTAGCTCATGTCGAAGGCAGCCGAGCCGGAGGGGATAAAGGGGAGGGTGAGCAGACAGGTTGCCGGCCTCAATTTTTCTGGATTCCTGCCTTCCAGACTGTGTCGCAATCCCTTTTGGTCATTGCGAGCGACCGCAGGGAGCGCGGCAATCTGATCCACCATGGCGGATCACGACGCTTTGCATCGGATTGCTTCGGTCGGTTCACTTCCTCGCAATAACATTGCGACACAGTCTCCTTCGCAGGAATGACGGATCTTAACGCAGAAAAACACCCCGACCCCCTCAGTTATTTATATATTTACTGACGTCTCCCTCTTTTTTTTTGGATCAAAATCTAAGTATCGAGCTGCTTCAGGGCTATATTAGTTCTGAGCTTCTCAAAGACATAGTTGAGCGTTATAAAGTCAGCAACATTCAGGTTCTGAAATATCTGGTCCGCCATATTATGAATTCATCGGGCGGCAAATTCAGTACCAATAAATTTTATAACACCATGAAAAGTATGTCAGTCAAGTGAGCGGAAGCAACTTGACAGAGCTAATATAATATATTATATTAGAAACAAATGATTTTAGTCAAAATCGATAGGAGCAAAGCAATGACAATCGTTGGATCACAAAATGACAAGTCGGCCGCTGGCAAAAACATCAGTGTCTATTTGAGTAAAGAGTTGCTTTCCTTGGTCGAATCAACCGGGCGTTCGCCATCTCAACTCGTCCAGGAGGCGCTGCGCAAATATTTTATAGACGCAAACCGAAAAAAAGCAGCACAAAAGGTTGTTAAAATTGCCCAGGCCCTGGGCAAATCAGAACGTTTTGCTGAAGCGATATCTGAATGGCGGCATGACCGGGAGATAGATCGATGGTAGGTATAGACACCGGTTTTTTTGTTGGATTGATGAAGGGTGATTCAAAATCCTTTGAATTCTGGGCTTCTTTGGTCGATAGCGATACGTTGCCGGTTATCTCCATGCTGACACTGGGTGAATTGCTGTATATCTCTTTTCGGATAGGACAACCGGACAAGGGTAAGGAACTGGTGGACAGCATCGATAAATCAGCCCGTGTAATGCCTGTGGATCGACCAATAGTTGAAAAAGCCGCTTCCTTAAAAGCAGGTCGGGGTATACCGTATATTGATTCTATCATTCTAGCCACATTCATGCTTTCCGGTTGCAGAGAGATTCACACAACCGACCGAAAGCATTTTGCCGAAATAAAAAATAAAAGCATATCGTTTGTTTTTTATTAACAGAAGTTTCAAAGATAAATGCCGCTATGAGCCACGAGTCCTTATCCGGCGTGCATTTAGGTAGCTGTAGTGTAGGGTGTAAGACCCCACCGTCGTCAATGTGATGTCCAAGCAACGTAAAAGACGGGGACGTTCTTAACTTATTAACTTCTTTGGTTGAAATCCAACAAGTGCAATCTCAGGGACTAATATGACTTATTTTCCTTGTGCGACTCAGCGATTTTTATTGCGAACATGTGACAACCGTAATATCGATACTCAGCTGACTTTGGCTGCGTTGCGCATGGCCCTGACCTATACTTGAGTTGGCAGAACTTGAAGGCGAGTTAAAACTTCGATTGACAGAATGATATCACAACTTTTCAGGAGTCTCCCAAAGTTTGCATATGTTAGAGCTGCAATATTAAAGGGGAAGATTTTTTACAGCTGAAGGCCAGGGATTTCAGGAATAAGAAAAAAAAGACAGAGCCCAAATGATCCTGCCTAAATCGGTGTTTTCAAGCATCTATTCTAAGATTGTGTTCTGAATACTTCTCTACGTTCTACGGGGGTATGGTTCTCGATAATTTAGACTAACCCTGCGTTCGGACCCTCTTCTTCGTGCTATTGAACTCCTACGATCAAATCCTTTTCTACGGTCCCTACCTGATCTTTTTTCCGGAATATAAGCTGTATATTGAAATTTTCGCCTATCAGTTCCTGAACGGGTTCCACCATTATCTGTCATTTTTAACTCCTTGTCCGCATTATTCATTCAGCGGACCTGGCCACCTAATAATTTTTTTTTGTATTCTTTTTAACTTAAAATTCGTCTTAAATCATTTTCGCTCAGCGTCATCAAGGTTTTACCTTTGAAATTTCTGCGTCTATCTGCGATACCGCTACGCCGGTCATTCCAAATATATGTGTTCATTTTGCGCCTGTCTTTTATCCCAGAACGCCTTTCCTTAAATGAAGCATTTGATAAATTCTTAACGAACGGTTTTGTACTATCCCTTAGTTCATTATTCAATTTTCTTAACTTTCGGATCATATCTCAAAAATCCCTTCCGGTAATCTGAAAACCCTGCTTAGAAATTTGAAGACTAGGGAAATTGTATTTAAAATGTATAGAGTTTATAAAGGAGTTTGTCAATAATTTTTAATAATATCAGTATCATATGTAATATATTGCACAATTATATGAAAAAAAATACCACTGTATAAGTGTTAAGGATTTAAATTTAATAGTTTTTTTCTGGAATCAAAAGGTAAATATGGGGACGTTGTTTCCTGAGTTGACTTATCCAGTGGGCCCACGGACTAAACGTAAAGCTATCGGTCAAGGTGGGATTTCCCGAATGCGGAATTCGGACCCGGCGTCGTTCTGCTGGTAGCCGAACTTCCGTCTTCGTTTCAATTTCGCCGAGACAAGATGCCGCGGCTATCGATGTGGAAGGCGGAAGGAAAAAAAGATCCTCGGTCAAGGTAGGGTTCCTCTTGCTGCAGGCCGGTTTCAACTTCTGGCTGTTCAGAGAGCGGAGCACACGGTTTGCCCTTGATGACTTCTGCCAGCATGTTGACCACAGACACCCTGTCTTTGATGATCAGGGTGTTGGTCGGTTTATAGGACACGATACTGCTGTATCCTGCCCCGTGAAATTGGCCAGCTGCGTAAAAGGAGTTTTTGAAAGATTTTTCACTGCCAGCTTGTCGATCACTCCTGAGGCTAATAGTAAGCGACCCAACCCTAAGGCATTGATAATCTTCAGTAAAACAAGCTCGATGGGTTTGGGTGCCGGTTCACCGATTTTGACGGGCGGGTAAGCCAGCGTGGGGGTCAGGTAAATATCGTATGCCTCCTGAAAAATTAATTTAGTTGTGATGGGAAACCGCTTGGGTGGGGTTCTGATGGTGGGCAGATGACACATGGACGGTGTCAGTCTCTAGGGATTTTAGCAGTTCGGCTGAATCCGTTGTTTTTTTCAGTGTCATTTCATTATCGGTTAGGCGCACGTAATATGTCGGCCGTTCGGTCCAGGCGCCGGTGTTTAAGTACCTGATTCTATTAACAAACTGTTCTTCGGCATAATGGGTATGCCCGCAGGTGACGGCTTCAAATCCGTTTTCTCCGGCGTAATTTACAGCATTTAACATTACATTTTTTCGCAGATACTCATAAAAACTTTTCCATTTCTTGGCATAATGGGCCACGTGGACCGGGCGGGCACCCAATTTAACCCTTAGATCATGCATCATTTTAAAGGCCTTTATAAATATCCGGCTTCGCGGCATGACATCATCGAAAAAATCTCCATGAGTGATGAACAGTCTTTTTTGTAAGGCGTGGTGCTGCTTTATCTGTATTTTGCCTAAATTATCAGGGATATATCCGTTGTCGTGATTTCCCCGCACCCAGACAACCTTTTGAAGATAGGACATCTGTTCAAAGCGGTCCAGTATCTGTTGGTCGGCCGGCTTCATTTTCGCATAAAGATTGTCAATGATATCTCCATTTAAAATAAATTCATGATCTTGGGGAATATTCTTAAGAAATTGCACGAAGTTTTCGTGTAAAAAGTAGCGGGAGCCGATGTGCAGATCACTGACAATGATAGCTTTCATATTATTCGATAGTTACGGGATAAAATTAAACGTGTTTTTTATACCGCTTTCCATAATAATGTTCCGAATTACGGAATTGCGGTATAAACGCTTGCACGATTGTACGGTTGTAGAAAAAACGTTTGAATACCGGAACGTTTTTTTGACAACCACTATAGAGGCAATCGA
>CBDUUO010000154.1:0-6871 GCA_965370395.1 uncultured bacterium | reverse complement strand
ATAAGTTAAAATATTCATATGTTTTTTTGTTATTTAAAAGTTTAAAGCAATTCTATGACGCAGGCCATCGAAACCCCGCCGCCCCCGCAAAGTGTCGCCAGTCCCAGGCTTTTATTCTTTTGTTTCAGCGCATGGATCAAGGTGACGATGATGCTGGCACCGGTGGCGCCCACCGGATGCCCCAGGCCGATTCCCGAGCCGTTGATGTTGGTGATTTCGCGATGACTGTTTTTTAAGGTTCCGCCAAATGCGCCGATAGCGGTCCTGCAGGCCGAAGCAATCACAACATCTTTCATGTCTAACTCCTTTTTTCGAATTTAGTCGATTAGTTAAATAGTTAAATCGTCAAATAGTATAAAATGGATTGGATCCTTTGACTAATTGACCATTCAACCAATAAACTATTTAACTGTGCCCTATGCCCTCTAACCGCTGTTATCTGACACCTGAACACTGAAACCTGCTCTTTCCTGACACCCGCAACCCGCTATCCCCCAAATGACTTTTCGTGAATATCGATCGCTGCCGGATGGGGTGCGGCGATGGCATTCATCTTCCCCATCGTAACCGGTAGCATGGAGCTGATGAAAAATTCGGCGGCTTTTAGCTGACCGTCGTAGAAGGCCGCATCTTTGTTTTTGGCGACTTTGGACTGAATCGCCTCCTCATCTGCGCTGCCGGCCAGTTTTTCCAGTCTGGGCACGGCCACCGCCGCCCGCCACAGAAGCATCCAGGCCATAATCACATCTCCGACAACCTCCAGAAATGGGTGGGCGTAAGCAAACGCCAGCTTTTTGTCTTTAGAGAAAGCCGTTTTGCTGATATGCATCGCGATTTCACTGAGTCGGTTCAAGGCCTTTTCAACCCGGCTGGCGGGGTCCTCCAGGCGTGGTATTTCCCGGGCTCTCACAATTGCGGCCTTGATTTCATTGAGAAAATCTATAAAAACGGTACCTTTTTTCATCCCCAGCTTGCGCCCCAACAAATCCATGGCCTGAATTCCATTGGTCCCTTCATAGATACTGGTGATCTTACAATCGCGGTAAAGCTGTTCGACCGGATATTCTTTGGTATAGCCGTAGCCGCCATGGACCTGAATGGCCTGTTCGCAGACAAACTGCCCGCGTTCACTGCAGTAGGCCTTGACAACCGGCGTCAGTAACTCAATAAAATCATTGCAGCGTTCTTTTTCATCCCGGGTTTTTGCGGTGGATTTTTTGTCAAAATAATAGGCGACGTAATAGACAAAGCTGCGCATGCCGTCCACATACGCTTTCATCTGCAACAGCATTCGCCTGACATCCGGGTGGCAGATGATCGGTACCGGGGGAGCTTCCGGATCTTTATCTTCTTCGATATCTCTTCCCTGTAATCGTTCACGGGCATAGTTGACCGCATATAAATAAGCGGCCGAGGCGTGCATAAAGCCCTGGGTGCCGACATCCAGGCGGGCCTCATTCATCATGTGGAACATGACCATCATACCCTTGTTTTCTTCCCCGAGTAAAAGGCCGCGGCATTTTCCTTTGCCGCCCAGAGCCATACTGCAGGTCGGACTGCCGTGGATGCCCATTTTTTCTTCCACACCGCTGCAGACGATGTCGTTGGGCTCACCCGGACTGCCGTCATCGTTGACCCAGATCTTGGGTACGAGGAACAATGAAATTCCTTTGGCTCCCGGGGGCGCGCCTTCAATGCGGGCCAGAACCGGGTGGATGATATTTTCCGTCAGATCGTGTTCGCCGCAGGTGATAAAGATCTTGTTGCCCGAAATAGAATAGGTCCCGTCCGAATTTTTAACAGCCGTTGTGGTTAACGCGCCCACATCCGAACCGGCATCGGGCTCGGTGAGCAGCATGGTGCCGCCCCACTCGCCGGAATAGACCTTTTTTAAAAACAGCTCTTTTTGTTTGGGAGTGCCGAAAAGCTCAATCATTTTAGCGGCACCGTGTCCGAGGTTGCCGAAGCTGGCAATTGCAAAATTAGCCCCGACGATATACTCGAAGGCCGCTTGACGGATAATTGCGGGAAGCCCCTGGCCGCCCACTTCAGGGTCTTCGGCCATGGCAATCCATTCGCCTTCTACGAAAAGCGCATAGGGGCGATGAAAGCACTGCGGGACGAAAACTTTGCCGTTTTCAAATTTTACCCCCTCACGGTCTCCTTCCTTACAGGTGGGATAGATTTCCTTAATGCCTAAATTTCGGGCCTCGGAGATGACCATGTCGAACATTTTACGGTTCAGGTCATTGTATTTTTCCGTTTTTAAAATGTCTTCGATCTTTAATTGTTCGTAAAGGACAAAGTCAATGTCCCTGCGGTCTGAAAGAAGCTGTGCCATATGGTTACCTCTCAAATGATGTATTCAACACGAAAGCACAAAATGGGCCCTGAGGCTGGAAAGCAATATTAGCTCACAGCTGATAGCTCATGGCTCATGGTAAAAGCTAACAGCTAACAGCTATGAGCTGTGAGCTCTTGATTGCTTCCCAGCTTACTTATCTATCGTTACTGCATGGCTTTTGTATGAGAAATGTTTGGCCTTTGTCAAGCGATTGACTTAAAAGCTGCTGAATTTCGGGAGGTCTAAGGGTATCTTGAACCCTAATTGATCGTAAACAAAATGAAAAACAGCGGATGATCCTTTATCAATTTTTGCCGGATCTCTCCGCTTTTTTTATCTGCGCACGATGATATTCCGGATAAAGTTTCTCGGAACATTCCGGACAAATGCCGTGGCTGAATTCGGCTTCCGAATGATCCCGGATGTAGGCCTCGATTTGATTCCAGTATCCCTTGTCGTCCCGGATTTTCTTGCATGATGCGCAGATGGGAAGGAGGCCGCTTAATTTTCTGACTTTGGCAAGGGAGTTTTTGAGATTATCGATAAGCGCGTCGCGCTCTTTCTCATGCCGTTTGCGTTCTGAGATATCCCGAATAATTCCGGTGTAGAAAGGATCATCACCGGATATCCAGGTCGATAGCGAAAGCTCGACCGGAAATTCGCTGCCCGCCTTCGTGATTCCAAAGAGTTCAATGGTTTCTTCGATCAAGCGAGATTTGCCGGTCGCAACGACCTTGGTCATACCCTTCTCATGCGCCGCTCTAAATCGCTGGGGCATCAAAATGCTGACAGACTGCCCGATGAGTTCGCCTTCACGGTGACCGAACATTTTATAAGCCGCGGTATTGCAAAAAACGATTTTGCCACCTTTATCGGCGGTGATGATGGCATCTTTGGCCGATTGGGTCACTGAGCGAAACTTGGTTTCTGATTCTTTGCGAGCGGCGGCCTCTTTTTCCAGCCTTTTTACCTTTTCCAAAAGTTCCTTGTAGCTGTTGTCTGTAGTCATTGGAAGCGTCCTGCTTGGTTAATTTGAGATTCGATGCTTAAAAGAAATTGCTCGGATCGCTCGATGAGTTGGCATGCTGAGTTCAATCCGCCTTTTTATTTTCGAAGGATTCGGCCTAGCTGCACTTAAACGGGCAAAAGTGATGGAAACAATAGCTGGCCGGATCGCCGTAGGGTTTGTTTGTTTCCTCCATGCACTGGGCCATCATTTGCCTGGAGGCGTCCTCGTAGTCGGGGCGTTTTTCTTCTTCTTTTTTGCAATCCACACAAATCGGCTGGTGATCGATGACCGATAGGATTCTTCGGTCTTTTGTTTCCAGTGATTGGTTACATCGGTTGCAAACCTCTGCACATGAAAGCTGTTTTTCCCAGTTTTCCATAATTTTGCTCCCACCCAACATAAGCATATTACCTTTTTATGGTACACGCTTCAATCTGTCTTTATAGTGGTTGTCAAAAAAACGTTCCGGTATTGAAACGTTTTTTTTCTACAACCACTTATACCGCAATTCGGAACATTATTATGAAAAGCGGTATAAATACAGTTAACTGAACATAATACCCAATTGAAGATGGATCAAGTACTGTCGCAGTTTGGTAATCCGCATAATGGAATGATGAGCCAAGAAAATACTTGACATAAAGCGGGGTTAATTGCATTTATCGGGTCTGGAACTTGGCAACAGTCATAACAGGTGCCGGATAAACCGGCATGCAGACTTACAGTTTTACATGAGGGGGTGCAAACGATGAGTAGCAAATGGGTCTATTTTTTTAATGAAGTTGATCAGGCAGAAAAATTCGTTGGCGGTGATTGGGATGCTGTACGCGGACTTCTGGGCGGAAAAGGTGCCAATCTGGCAGAAATGACTCGTTTGAGAGTACCGGTTCCGCCGGGTTTCACGCTGACCACTGAGGCATGCAATGCCTATCTGGCGGCCGGTGAAACCTTTCCGGAGGGAATGTGGGAGCAGGAGTTGGAGGCGCTCAAAGCTGTTGAATCGGCTACGGGGAAGAAATTTGGAGATACCAAGAATCCTCTATTGGTTTCCTGTCGTTCAGGGGGGAAGTTTTCCATGCCCGGCATGATGGATACGGTTCTCAATATCGGACTCAACGATGATACCCTTGAAGGTATGATCAAACTAACCGGCGATGAGCGTTTTGTTTATGATCTTTACCGCCGCCTCGTTCAGATGTTTGGCAGCGTCGTCATGGGCATACCCGGTGAGCCCTTTGAAGAAATGATTACCGAAACACGTCAAAAAGCTAAAGCTAAAACCGACGCCGAATTGACAGCCGATGACTGGAAGAAAGTTACTGAGAAATTCAAAAAGATCTTCAAGAAGCACACCAATAAAGATTTTCCAACCGACCCTTATGAGCAATTGAAAATGTCGACCGAAGCGGTTTTTAAAAGCTGGGACGGTAAACGGGCCATTGATTATCGTAATGCCGCCGGAATTGCCCATAACCTGGGGACAGCGGTGAATATTCAAACGATGATTTTCGGCAACATGGGAAACGATAGTGCCACCGGTGTGGCCATGACCCGCAATGCGTCCACCGGCGAAAAACATATCGAAGGTGACTACCTCATGAATGCCCAGGGTGAAGATGTGGTGGCCGGCATTCGCCTGACCATGGATATTCAAGAATTAAAAAAGGATCTGCCAAAAGCCTATGCCGAATTCGAGCAGATCTGTAAGAAACTGGAAAAGCATTATCGCGATATGCAGGATGTTGAATTCACCATCGAAAAAAGCAAGCTCTGGATGCTGCAAACTCGTGATGGTAAGCGCACCGCGCAATCGGCCGTTCGCATTGCGGTGAATATGGTCGAGGAGGGATTGATCACCAAAGAAGAAGCGGTGCTGCGTGTAAGCCCCGAGCAAGTCGATTTCTTTTTGCATCCACAGTTTGACACCGAAGCCAAAAAGTCCGCGAAAAATTCAGGGACCATGCTGGCCACCGGTCTTAACGTATCCCCCGGCGCCGCCGTCGGTATGGTTGCATTTGACGCTGATCTGGCCGAGAGCTGGGCGAAAGATGAGAATAAGCAGGTGATCATGGTTCGGCCGGAAACCAAACCGGACGATGTTCACGGGATGCTGGCGGCCGAAGGTATATTAACCAGCCGCGGGGGACGAACCAGCCATGCCGCTTTGGTAGCACGCCAGTTTGGAAAACCTGCGGTCGTTGGGGTATCTGCCCTTGAGATTGATTTTGATAATCGTCAGATGAAGGTGGGGGAAGTGGTCGTCAAGGAAGGGGATTGGATCTCAATTGACGGGACTGACGGTGAGGTTTATCTGGGCCAGCTGGAAACGATGGTGCCCGATATCAAAGACCTCTGGCTGCTCAAGCTTTTATCCTGGGCCGACGAATTTCGCCGACTGGGGGTCTGGGCCAATGCGGATTACCCCAAAGATGCCGAACGGGCGCGTGAATATGGTGCCGAGGGCATTGGTCTCTGCCGCACCGAACACATGTTTTTCGAGTCCGAGCGCCTGCCTCACATTCAGAAGATGATTTTGACCGATGTGCAAGCTGAACGTCATGATGCGCTTGAAGCCTTGCTGCCCTATCAACGTGAAGATTTTGCCGGTCTGTTTCGAGCTATGGACGGACTACCGGTCATCATCCGCTTGATCGATCCTCCCTTACATGAATTTCTACCGGCCCCGTTTGACCTGATGCATGAATTAACTGATCTAAAGCTTCGTTTGCAGCAGGCAAGCAACACTGCCGAGGGTGATGATCTTTCAAAGCAAATTGAATCGAAGGAAAACCTGCTGAAGCAAGCCGAAAGTTTGCACGAGGCGAATCCCATGCTCGGTTTGCGTGGTGTGAGGTTGGGCATTCATATTCCGGAATTAACCACCATGCAGGTGCGTGCCATTTTTGAAGCCGCCTGCATCGTGGCCAAAGAAGGGGTGGATGTCCACCCGGAAGTCATGATCCCGTTGACCTGTCATGTCAATGAGCTTAAGGTTCAACGAGGGGTATTAGAGGCCGAGGCTAAAAAAGTCATGCAGGAACAGGGCATCGAAGTTGATTACAAATTCGGGACCATGATTGAGATACCTCGCGCTGCGTTGACCGCAGACCAAATTACGGAATACGCTGAATTCATATCCTTCGGAACCAACGACCTCACCCAAACAACCTATGGCATTTCGCGAGATGATGCCGAATCGGGGTTCTTGATTGATTATATCCAAAAAGGGATTTTGCCGAATAATCCGTTTGCCACGATCGATCGGGATGGGGTGGGACAGTTGATGCAAATTGCCGTCACCAAAGGGCGTGCAAAGAATCCAGACCTTGAATGCGGCATCTGCGGAGAGCACGGCGGCGACCCTGAATCCATTCTGTTGTGCCATGAGCTGGGGCTGACGTACGTGTCCTGCTCACCGTTCCGAGTGCCCATCGCCCGACTGGCGGCAGCCCATGCGGCTTTGCAGGGTCGTATGACAAAGGATCAATAATATTCTGCATGTTTCGTGAGACACTTGT
>CBDUUO010000153.1:0-6879 GCA_965370395.1 uncultured bacterium | reverse complement strand
AAATTACTAGAGCGTTTGGACCCACTATACTATGAGGTTATTAATAACCCAAAAATGACTCAGAAAACTGCCTGTATCGGAACGTTATTATGACAAACGCTCTAGATCGGATGATGCGAAATCATGACTAAACAAATGGCCGAAAAAAATGTGCCGGTCGTCTGGATTCAAAAAACCGGATGGATCATCATCATGCTGCTGGCGGTGTCCGCTTATGCGGCCAACGATCCGCTCAAACAAGGCATGCAGCTTTATAAAAAGCATCGTTATGAGCAAGCCATCAATTTGCTATACAACCATCTGGCGTCCAACGATTCAGGTCGGCCGGATAAAATTTATCTCGGTCTGGGCATGAGTTGTCTGGCAAACGCCAAACTTTACCGGGATCTGTATCAGGCCGCCATCGCATTTAACCGGGATTATCTCACGCGGCTGCTACCGGTTGAAGGTCCTTCTGAAAGCCATTTAATCCAGCTTTATCTGGGTAAAATCCATCTTGCAGCCGGCGGGCGGACTGAAGCGATCACTGCTTTTAAAAGATTTCTGGCCGATAAACATGCCCGGCCGGTGGACAAAGATCTGGCCAGGATCGGTCTGGCAACGGCCTATTACCTGCAGGGCAAACACAACCGCGCCCATGATCTGTGGTCGCACGTAGAAACAAATCAGCCGGAACGGTTAACCTCGCTGGCGGCGGCTTACTGCCGTGTGGGGCTTGCCGAAAAAAAACCGCTGATCATGTGCCAAAATGCCCTGCGACAGATTTGGCAGTCCGGCCGGATACCGTCGATCCAGATCACCAACGACTTAATCTATGTTTATACCAAAGAAGGATCGCTTGAGAAGGGTTTCGAGCTGATCAGACAGACGGATCTGAAGGCTTTTTTTCATCAGGAGATCCCGGCCAAAAACAAGGTGATCCGGTATTATGATCCAGCCCTGCTCGGAAACCTTTCCTTATTTTACGGCCGGGCCGCCGTAAAATTTCTCGAAAAAGCCAATTCGTCGACAGATAAAAAGGTCAACAATCTGGCTCGCTATTATCTTGCTGAGAGCTACGGGCTGCTTGACAGCCCGCATCAATCCGAGCGCTTGATAAAGGAATTTATCTCAGCCGGCGGCAACTCGTCGCGCTTAAAAAACCGGGCCAGAATTCGCCAGGCCTTTAATCAGTATCAACTGGGCAACAGAGATGCCGCCCGGCAGCAAATAAAGTCCCTTTTGCAGTCAGAGCCCGAACCAAACCTGATGGCTGAAATTTTGCTGGGTTGCATTCGTCATCAATTTGAGGTCCCCCAGGTAGTCATCACGGCCTCAGCCATGGCCCAGCGCGGTGAGGGCCGGGCGGTTTCCAAACTTAACTTTGCGCTGGGCAAATATTATTTGTGGAAGAAAGACTATTCAAAAGCGGTGTTTCACATGGAAGCCGGCCGGGATAAGAGCAACAAAAACCGGATCGAATTTAACGATCCGCTCATGCTGGTCAATCTGGCCGAGGCCTATTATCGCTCCAAACAGTTTTCAGAAGCCCTGGAGATATTTTTTGAAATGAGCAAGCAATTTCCGGCGGTGCGCCAGATCCAGGTCGCCCTTCAGGGGGTCTACTCCATGGAGCAAAAAAGCGCCGGGGATGTGAAGATTTTGTAGCTCAAACCCGGCTGGTCCGCCTCAGGCGGATTGGGCCGGTAACAAAGAAGGGAAAATTGACGATTGACTATTGATGATTGACTATTTGTGGAAGTCGCTTCGCTCCGTCTGACATTTATTTTAAATGGATCACATTCCTAAAATAGACAATCGAAAATCGAAAATAGTCAATCATCTGAAAACAGCAAAAGGTTTATTGCAAAGAATTTAACCCTGAAATGCACAAAAATAACTATAAAGTGAACAATACCCGATAAAACTTAAGGAGGCAATTATGAAGAGGTTCGCCTGTGTAAGCTTAACGACATTGTTATTGGTATTCGTCATGATGCTGCCAACGACTGCGGCGCTGACAAAAAGTGACGGAAACCCCGACGGCGGCGCTTTAAATTACGGCGAATACGGCCGACCGGCAACCCTGGATCCGGTCACCAGCAATGATATGATCGCGTTGCGCATCTGTGAGCTGGTTTTCAACGGTCTGGTTGGTATCGACGAAAAGCAGGAGATCGTTCCCGAACTGGCCGAACGCTGGGATATTTCCGACGATGGGCGCAAGTATACATTTTATCTGCGAAATGATGTGCCCTGGCACGCCAGAGACGGGGAGGAACCCGTGAAGTTTTCAGCAGACGATGTTATTTTTACCTATAACATCATGATGCACCCTCAAACCATCACACCGCTGAAGGTCCGTTACGAGTTCATCGACGCGGTTGCCAAGGTCGACGACTACACCGTGCAGTTTACGTTGAAACGGCCTATTTTAAATGCCCTGGCCAAATTCAGCTTCAAAATTATTCCCAAACACGGTCTGCAAAATCCGGAATTTATTTCGCGCGAAGACCCGTTTGCTCAAAATCCGATCGGCACCGGTCCCTATATGCTCAAAAATATCACCGCTGAACGGGAAATCATTCTGGTGGCCAACGAAAATTATTTCAAAGGCCGTCCCCACATCGACAAGTTCATTGCCAGACCCTTTGCGGATCAAAATATCATGGGCCAGGCCCTGATGTTCAATGCCATCGACATGATTGTTCTGGTGAATCACCGGGATATTCCGCAAATTCAGGGCGACAAGCGCTTTGTCATGCAGCCCTATAATGCGCTCTCCTATTCGTTTTTCGGTTTTAATAACCGCAATCCGCTGCTGGCCGACAAGCGCGTCAGAAAAGCGTTTAGCTATGCCCTCAACCGCGAGGAAATGCTGAATTCCTTTTTCCAGGGACAGGGCACCATCATTTCCGGGCCGTTTGCCCCCGGTAGCTGGGCTTATAACCTGGATGTTCAGCCGCTGGCCTACGATCCTCAAAAAGCCGAGGAACTGTTAACCGAAGCCGGCTTTGCCAGAGGCGATGATGGAATTATGGAAAAAGACGGCCAAAAGCTTTCTTTAACGCTCAAAGTTCCCATCGCCAAAGAAAGCGAGGCGGTCAAACGGGTGATTCTGGCCTTCCGCAACTATCTTTCCAAAATCGGCGTTGAGATCAATGCCGAGTTTCAGGAATGGATGGCCTGGAAAGAAGATATCTTTCGCGATCATGATTTCGACATTATGTTTGCTTCCTGGGTATTTGACGATTCAGCCGATATTTCGTCTCTGTTTCATTCGGCCGAGATCGGTCCCTGGAAAAACAACTTCGGCGCCTTCTCCAACCCGGATGTGGACAGCCTGATCGTAGAGAGCAAACTGACTCTCGACCATGAAAAACGGCGTACCATTAACCGCAAACTGCATGCGCTCATCGCCGATGAAAATCCATATACGTTTCTGTGGACCATCACCAACTACGCGGCCTACAATAAGAAACTCAGGCGGGTCGCCATTCATCCCTACAAATTTTTCTCATTTGCGGATGATTGGTTCATCCCCATGTCCGAACAGCGATAGACGCTTACTTGCGGCAAGCGGTTAATCCTAGCAGGGTATCTGATAAAGATGCCCTGCTTTTTCCCGGGCGATCGTACCCATGAAACTGGCTTCCATCCGACCCATCACCGTTTTAATGTTGAAGGAGCTGGCGATTGCAGCCCTGTTGCTGTTAGGCGTCAGCTTCGTCATTTTCCTGGTCCTGTATCTATCGCCCGGTGATCCGTTTTCGGCTTTGCTTAAAGCTCAGGCCGGATCCGCCTCCGGAAAAAGCCTGGGCGGGTCAGCCCCCTGGTACGCCCAGTATTTGGCATGGCTGGGCAACCTTGTGAGAGGAAATCTGGGTACATCCTTTCGAACCGGCCTGCCGGTCTTAACGGAAATCATCCGGGTGGGAATCAATACCCTGTATCTCACCATAGGCTCTCTGTTCGTCACCCTGTTCATTGCAGCGCCCATCGCCATCCTTTCAGCCAGACGCGGTGTCACTCCGGTCAATTGGGCTCTGACCATGTTTACCTATATTGTGTCTGCCTTACCGGTCTTCTGGCTGGGCTATATCGTAATCTATATTTCAATGCACCAGTTCGGCCTGTTTCCCCTGGCATTTGGTTCAAGTTCACAAAAATGGAGCTGGTTGTGTTTCATGCTGCCGGTCTTAGTGCTGGGACTGAGCAACGGTACCATGGGCGAAGTGGTTCGTCATCTGCGCGCAGAGCTAAGCCGGGTGCTTTCCGAGGAGTACATCTGTATGGCGCGGGCCAAGGGCGCCTCGGTCTGGAAGCATTCATTCAAGGAAGGAGTTTTAATTCCGATAACAGAGATCATCGCGGCTAAAATCCCGTTTATTCTGGGCGGAGCCGTTGTGGTGGAGCAGGTGTTCAATTGGCCAGGCATGGGCCGCATGGCGTGGCAGGCCGCCCAGGACAGAGATTATCCGCTGATCATGGGAATCACGCTGCTGGCCGCCATCATTGTGCGGCTGGGCAGTTTGGTTCAGTCAGCGGTGCACATTATGATCAACCCGCACTCCGCCAGGGAATAAAAAGGTTCAGGGTTCAAGGTACAAGCATTTGTTAAATTAGTTTTATTTGTCTCATTGGTTGAATGGGTTGGCTTATAGTGGTTGTCAAAAAAACGTTCCGGTATTCAAACGTTTTTTTCTACAACCACTTATACCCCAATTCCGTAATTCGGAACATTATTATGGAAAGCGGTATAAACCGAACCAATTGAACGAATTAAACCAATCAAACCAATATAACGTTTGCTCGACACCCGAAACCTGACACCTGAAACCTTTTCTATTACTGAACATATAGAGAATAAACAAAATTTCTGAGACTCAGCGATCTCTGTGTGAGATTAATACTGAAAATGAAACGCTATACCCAACATACCACCGAATTCAGTGACCATACGGCGGTGCCGTTCTGGAAAAAGGCCGGGCCCATCGATCGCGTTTATATCGGCTACGGGCTTTTCGTCGTTTCTCTGGTGGTCATCTCCTATATTTTAGGCGCGACCCATTTTCTGCCCTTTGATCCTCAGGAGATCAATATGGACCTGCTGATGGCACCACCCAATAGCGAAGGCCATCTGCTGGGCACCGATTTTGTGGGCCGCGATATCCTGTCCCGGCTGATTATTGGGATTCAGGCTTATTTTCTGCCGGGTTTGCTGGCCATTGCCATCGCCCTTATCCTGGGCACCTGTTTCGGGGTTCTGGCCGGCTATTGGGGAGGTGCGCTGGACATCGCCGCAACGTATCTGAGCAATCTGCTTAACTCCTTTCCGCGTCTGGTACTAATTTTGCTGATGGTGGCCGCATTTAAGCCCGACATCTACCTGGTGATGGCAGTGGTCGGCATCACCAATGTCCCCACGGTGGCCTCGCTGATCAAGAGTAAAATCCAATTTCTCAAACAAAAAAATTTCATCGAAGCGGCCACGGCCCTGGGCCTTAGAAACGCGGCCATCATTTTTAAACATATCCTGTGGCACAATTGCCGTTCGGTGCTGATCATCCAGGCCACGCTGGGCATGGCCGAGGCCATTTTAGTTGAAACCAGTCTCAGTTATCTGGGATTCGGAGTTCAGGAACCGACCCCTTCCTGGGGCAATATGGTTCAGTCCGGAGCCAACTATTTGATGCAGGGCAATTTCTGGCTCTCAACCGTCCCGGCGATAACGATTCTGCTGACCATTTTAGGGTTTCACCTGCTGGGTGACGGCTTAAACAACATGCTGGAAAGGAAGCAGGATCAATGACCACCGGACCGGTATTAAAAATAGAAAACTTGCGAACCTATTTTTATTCCCGCTCCAGGCAGGCCTTCAGCCGGGCAGTGGACGGCGTGGATCTTGTGCTGGAAAAAGGTGAAACTCTGGGGATTGTCGGTGAAAGCGGCAGCGGAAAAAGTGTCACGGCCCTGTCCACCCTGGGTCTGGTCACGGCCGAGCCCGGTGTGATTAGCGGCAAGATCGGGCTTAAAACCAACGGGGTGCAAAAAAATCTGCTTCAGGACATTTCAGATTATGTCAAAATCACCAAACAAAACGGCCGGATTTTGGAAGTGTTTAAAAACAATCGCGGCTGGCAAAAACATGTCGATCGGGTCACGCGCGGGGTGCGCGGCAAAGAGATCGCCATGATTTTTCAAAACCCCAAAGCGTCTATGAATCCTTTCAGCAGCGTCGGCCGGCAGATCCGGGAAGCCATTATGCTGAACACCGCAATCAAAAATCCCAAAGAAGCCAAAGAACGCGCCCTGTATTGGCTGGAACAGGTAAAAATCGATTCGCCCAGGCTGCGTTATGACAATAATCCGTTTGGGCTTTCCGGGGGCATGTGTCAGCGAGCTATGATCGCCATGGCCCTGTCCGCGGAACCATCGGTTCTGATTGCAGACGAGCCGACCACCGGGCTGGATGCCACGATCCAGTCTAAAATTGTCAGCCTGCTCGCCGAGCTGAAATCAAGCGTCGAGGTTACCACCCTGCTCATCAGCCATGATATTGATGTCATCAAAACCCTGTCCGACAAGGTCGCCGTCATGTACGGCGGCAGGGTCCTGGAATACGGCCTTTCACGGGAAATCCTGTCAACGGGCGAGAATGAAAAACATCCCTATACAGCGGCCCTGCTGGCCTCGATTCCGACACCCGCACAGATCAGAGAAAAATCATATCTGCAGGCCATCAAGGGTGATGTGATCGATACCATCAACCTGCCCAAAGGGTGCCGTTTTTATTCACGCTGCCGCCAGGTCACCGATGAAATCAGGGAGCAATGTCAGCAGCAGGAGCCGGATTTAAGGCTGATCGGCTCCAACACCAAAGTACGCTGCTGGCTTTAT
>CBDUUO010000152.1:0-6988 GCA_965370395.1 uncultured bacterium | reverse complement strand
CTGAACCCTGAACTTCGAATCCTGACACCTGACACCTGAAACCTATTTGAGGCCAGGAGCCAGGAGCAAGCAGCCAGTAGCCAGGAGCAAGCAGCCAGAAGCAAGCAGCCAGTTATACACCGGGCTCAAGATGACAATGCTTTACAGCACTCATGTCCAGCATGTGCGGCAACCCGCCGACATCATCGGGTGTAAAGCCCAATGACTTTCGCCAGACTTCATCATCCTCCATGCACAGGTAAACCACTGCATCCGGCGCATGGTCCCGGATGCATGCGATGATTTTACGGTACAGCTTAATTCGCAGCGGTTTAAAATAGCGCATTTTGCCGTCCGGACCTTTGATGAATTCCTCGTATATAATTTTAGAATCCGGAAACCGTTTCTGAATCACGGTTTTAATCGATGGCGGAAACCGCAAGGTGCCCAGGCTGATCCACACAACGCTGTCGGCCGAAACCTGTGAATACAGGTTCTCAATGACCCGGGTGTAATCTTCTTCGCAGCCATCATAAAGGATCAGGGGATCAAAATGAAAGGCCAGCGGATATCCCCAGGTTTCACAACTGGCAGCAGCTTTGAGTCTGGCAGCCAGACTGGCTGTCGCGCGTTCTTCCGTATGGATAATATGGTTGGTATTCAAGGACCAGGCTGCGATGGTCTTACGGTTATGATTCAGATTTTGCAATCGCTCGATAGCGGTTGTTTTTGTTTTCAGTTCGAGGACCGCATGATTCTGGGTAGCAAAGCGTTGAACCAGTATAGGCGATACATCGGTCCATAACTCCCAGATCAAACTGTCGGTAAACTCACCGGTACCGATTCGAAGTATTTTATGTTGCGATAAAACCGTGTCCAATTCTGCCAATAAATCTTCATGGTTTACAAAATACTGGAGAATGGGAGGGTGAAAGTAGGTCTGCAAAACGCAATAGGTGCAATCCATATGACAGAAACTGCCAATGTGCAGAATTTGATAATCGCAGCAGGTATAATGACGGGTTCCCGGGCACTTTTTTAAAAAAGCCCCGCGGTTTCGGGTCAGGTAAAGGATTTCCTTGCCCCGCTGCACCGGGTCCGGAGCTGATGAGACGGCTTCATATACCTGCCGGGCGTTTTGGACTGTCTCAGAAGGCAGTTTCAGACGAGACTGGATGGATCGTGTCATGGGGTGGTCGGCAACTTGCCGGTCGATGAAAAGCTTTGAGATTCGCATTAAAACGTCTCTGAATTTCTATAATGATAGTGTAATCATCTTGATCAGTCGAGGATTTTGTCAAGCGCGGGGTGTTGAATTATTTTTTCAATTCTTTTTTTCAGATCGCTGAGCTCCTGGCGATTATTAAAACGCAGGGTCATGCTAAACGTGTTTCCTTCAAAATCTTTTGGCGGAATCAAATTGATATTGTTTCCCAGTTTAAGCTGCCTGACCAACTTGCGGTAGTCTGTTTCAGCTTCTGTAATGGCGGGAAACCGGCGCTGTCTTAGATACGATCGGACTTTTTGCCGCTTAACCGCCCTATCCATTTCAGCGTTATTTAGAATTTCCTGCAAGGGTTTTTCCGCAATCAAGTGCGGGATGGAGGTGTCTTCCCGCCCGGTAATTTCTTTAAGCAGCAAGAGCAATTCTCTTTGTTTGTTCAAACCCACTTTAAGCTGATCGAAAAGCCAGACCAGACCTTCAGCAGTTGCCGGATCCAGCCCCCCCAGTTCCAGCGCCATCGACAGATTGATGGTATCTGTCAGAATGCCTTTTTGAATCGGCAACGGCAGCCGGCAAATTTTTTTAACTTTAAGAGTTAGGGACCGGCTAATCGGCAAACCCAGTGCTTCTGCTGCTTCTCTTCGCTGTTGATTGTCCGGGCCAAAATCGTCTAAAAGCTTTAAGGCCCGGGATGTCTCCACCAGATTGAGTGATCTCTGAAACGCATTATCGGCAATTGACAACTGAGCCGTTTTGAAGCGATCAACGGTTTTTTCCAAAATTCCGGCTGTTATCTGAGTCCAGCCTAATTTGCGGCATGCGGCAATCCGACGAAACCCGCAAACAATCGTATATCCGGCTGAATCCGCCATCAGTACCGGGGGTTGTATCAGTCCTATTTTCTGAATCGAGCCCAGCAGGCCATCGATGTCGTTGCGGGTGGTGATGCGAAAAGTTGGGTCTTCGGAATCGATGTCAACCAGTGAAATCGTCTGGTAACTGACGGCATGATCTGGCGGCGTGTCTGGGGAGACATTTTGATCGTCAGATGATTTAGAGTCCATGGCTGCTGCCGCTAAGTTGGGTTAATGCATCCAGATATTTCTGGCGGGTGTTTGCAATCACCCTTTCCGGCAGAGCGGGGCCGGGCGATTTTTTATCCCAGTCTAACGTATTCAGATAATCGCGAACATACTGTTTGTCATAACTTTTTTGGGGTCCACCCGGGCGGTAGCTCTCCTTGGGCCAGAAACGCGATGAGTCCGGGGTTAAAATTTCATCGATCAGGATGATGTCGTCGCCAATCGAACCAAATTCAAATTTGGTGTCTGCAATGATTATCCCCTTTTGGTCAGCCAGGGCGGCTCCTTTTTTGTAAATTGACACACTGAGATCCCGGATCTTTTCTGCTTTTGCCTTGCCGATGAGATTGGCGGCTTCGTTGAAATCAATATTGATATCGTGTTCACCGAGTTCGGCTTTGGTTGACGGTGTAAAAATGGCTTCCGGCAATTGCTGGGATTCCTGCAACCCTGCCGGTAGCTTTATGCCGCAGATGCTGCCCGAATTCGTATACTCTTTCCAGCCCGAGCCTGAAATATAGCCCCTGACGATGCATTCAACCGGCAGGGGTTGTGCCTTTTTGACCAGCATGCTTCGACCCTGCAAGACGTCCGCATACGGGCGACAAACCTCCGGATACTGTTCCACATCCTTTGCGATAACATGATTCTGAATCAGCGATTGCATGATATCAAACCAGAACAATGAAATCTGAGTTAAGATAATTCCCTTGTCGGGAACGGGATCCGGCATAACCACATCAAATGCGGAAATGCGGTCTGTCGCAACCATTAAAAGCGGTTCTCCCAGATCGTAAACATCCCGAACCTTACCGCGTTTTAGAAGTTTCAGTTCCGGAAAGTCGGTTTCACTGATGGGTCTATTCATGATCCTCATTCCTCTCTTTTGCAACATTCGCAAAAATTGATTCAAATCTGAAATGGCACCGCATGGGCAAGACTTGGACGTATTTATATGGGATATTTTGGGGTGAAGGTCAAGAGGCAGGTGGGTAATCGGAGCGATTTTTTTTAGATTTTTCGTTTATTTGTTATTTTTCTGAAAGGTATCGATGAATTTTTTAAGGGATTTGCGGGCCTTCGCATCGGATTTGAGAAACTCGATGCCCACTTCATACTTTCCCTGATCATTGATGCGGGTATGTATCGGATGACCTTTTATATCGACCAGATCCTCCTCCAACCCGAGTGTCAGCCTGACGATATGCTGGTCATCGATGGGAAAATGGGTTTCCAGCAAGATGCCGGATTCGGACACATTAAGGGTCCTTCCCATCCCCTGCTTGATAATTTGGTTATTTTCATCCAGGCAGACGTATGAAAGATTCAGTGAGCTGATTCGAGCGTGTTTTCTTTTCTCTTGGGTAGTCATTGTCCTCACATTATTTTAATCGTTTTTGGTTGCAACCGACATTTTTTTATGGCTTTTCTTTTTTAAAATCACAGGTCACCCGAGTGGTTACGGAAACTGAAGTCGCCAGATGTTCAATGATATTTTTAAGAGTAGAAGATAGTCCTTCGTGTTCCAATTTCAGTTTTTCTGAGTCAACGGCCGCTAACTTGAGATTTTGCGATGAAAATACCGCGGCGGAATGCGGTTCATGGCCCATATCTAAAAAGGGAACTCTCCCGAAAAAGTCCCCCTTCTTAAGCCGGACAAGCGGCACATAACTGTTTTCGGTTTGACGGGCGATAATCGCCTCTCCATTCTTAACGGTGAATAGGCGTTCTTCGTTCTGGCCCTGTTTGATCAGTTGTTTTTTGTTTTTAATCAAATCATCGAGCGGGTCATTATTATTGATTGCAACTGCCGTCTCGATAACTTGCTGCAGCCTTGAATCGATGCTGGTTAACAAGCCTTTAAATTCAGCAGACACATTGGCGAGTTCATTGGCCAGCAGCTGTGAATCCAGCATCCCCAGTTGCACATTCCCCACCGCCTTGACGGTTGCACTGCGCACTTTGCCTCCGGAAAACAGCGCGGCGACACTGCCAAGAAAAGCACCATCTCCTATTCTCAGCATTTGCAATGGACCGTTGGCGGTCTGTTTAATGATTTCAGCGGTGCCCTCTAAGATGACCCATATCCAATCGCCATGGTTGCCCTCCTGAACGATCTCATCGCCGTCATAAAATCCTTCTTCGTCTACAACATATGAATAATCGACCAGAGGTCCTTTGATTAAAGGGACTTTACCGGATGTGGTTTTAGATCCGGGCGGGATTTTGGCCGCTGTGGCGGGGCCGAGCTGGTCGATCTTGCCCTCATCCAGCAATCGGAGCCCGTCCAGAATAATTTCCATACGACTTTTGTTAATCGCTTTCTCACAGCTGACATTTTCCTCTACAAATTCAAATTGGCCATCGGTCCAACCAAATAAGGAAAAAAGGGCATCCTGGCCGGTAACCGAACCGTTGACCGCATTTATTGGATTTCCTTTATCCAAATACACCAATCCGGGTTCTGACGAATAGTTGCTTTTGATGTGCAGCACGCCGGAACTACCATTGGTGCCGAGCAAATTTAATAATTCGCCAAAATTCAGAAAATCCAGGCTTCCTGATAGCGCCACAGTGTTATTCATAAACGAATGCCATATCTTCAAACTGGATTATTGACGCGGATACCGTCTACGATACTTGAATTGTACCATAAAATCGCCCCGGATTAAAAATTAAAAATCAATCGTAGCCGCAAAAATTAGAAAACACGAAAAAAAATTCGTGTTTTCCGGCTTTTGATGTCATTATTCAAATTAAAATTATTACAAACATGACAACCGCTATCGGAACGTTATTTTGACAAACGCTCTAACTGAGTTCGTTTTGGACCGATTGCATGACAAGCTTCAAGCAGCCGTGCAGGGTTTTGCCGACACCCTCCCCTTTTAAGGCGCTGCCGGGAAAAAAAGGAACCTTCAACTGCCGATTGAGATCATGCTCCATTTTCTTAAGATCCATGATGGCAATGTTTTCATTGTCAAGATCTCTTTTGTTGAATTGCATGACCAACGGTACCTTAAAAATGCTGAGGTCGTATTCTTTGAGGTTTTGATGCAGATCTTTCAGGGACAGCATATTTTTTTCCCGCCGCACTTCCAGCGAATCGGCCACAAAGATAACGCCATCGGCCCCCCTCAACACCAGCTTGCGGGTAGAGCTGTAGCGTACCTGTCCTGGAACGGTGTATAATTGAACGCGAAGGTCACAGCCTCTTACTTTACCCAGGTTCATCGGTAAAAAATCAAAAAACAGCGTCCGATCGCCATCGGTTTTGATGGAAATCATTTCTCCCATTACTTGATTTTTAAAACTCTTATGGATATATTCGAGATTCGTGGTTTTACCGCAACGCCCCGGGCCGTAATAAACGATCTTGCATTCGATCTGTCTTTTTTTTAGATTAACAATAGCCATAAATGGAATAATGTAGATCTTGAAAATATAAAGTTCTTCAATACTGCTATCGGAGCAAGGCCACATTTGCTTTAGATATAAAATACTTAGCGACCTCAAGCCCCAAAAAAATCGACCGGCATCGAAACCAAACGCTTATATTAGCAAAGGCTATTTTGTCAACCTTAAAAAAAAGCCCAAATTTGCCTGAAGTAATAATAATTTATCCTATTTTTGTGCTTCCTGTCAATATTTGAGATCCAGATAAATCGGCAAGCGTGTTTTAAAGAAATAATAACTGGAACCCATTTTTGAGATAGGTTCTATAATCATGACGGAAGGAGGACCTCATGGACAAAAAAGCAACGGTTGTTGGAGCCGGACATGTCGGCGCCACCGCCGCACAGCGGCTGGCGGAAAAAGAACTGTGCGATGTGGTTTTAATCGATATTATTGAAGGCGTACCCCAAGGCAAGGCCCTGGATCTGACTGAAGCGGCGCCTATTGAAAAACATGATGCCCACCTGACAGGCGCCAATGCATATGATGCCTCAGCAAACTCCGACATCGTCATTATTACCGCGGGCATTCCGAGAAAACCGGGAATGAGCCGCGATGATCTTATCAGCACCAATGCCGGTATTGTCAAAACCGTAACCCAGCAGATTGCAGCTTTATCACCGGATTCAATTCTCATTATCATCAGCAACCCTCTGGATGCCATGTGTCATGTGGCCCATGAAGTCAGCGGTTTTCCCAAAGAGCGGGTTATCGGTATGGCAGGGGTTTTGGATTCGGCACGCTTTCGGGCGTTTATTTCAATGGAGCTGAATGTTTCTGTTGAAAATACCCACGCCTTTGTTCTTGGCGGACACGGTGACACCATGGTTCCCCTGCCGCGGTACTCCACGGTCGCCGGAATTCCCATCACCGAACTGCTGCCGGAGGATCGCATTGATGCCCTGGTCGACCGCACGCGCAATGGCGGCGCTGAAATCGTCGGTTTGCTGAAGACCGGCAGTGCGTATTACGCACCGGCATCTGCTGCGGTTGAAATGGCTGAATCGATTATAAAAGACAAAAAGAAAATCTTACCCTGCGCCGTATATCTGGAAGGCGAATACGGCATAAACGACCTGTTTATCGGCGTCCCGGTTAAATTAGGCGCTGCCGGTGCAGAAGAAATCATTGAGATTACCTTAACCGCAGACGAAAAAGCGGCTCTACAGAATTCTGCGGCCGCGGTTCAGGAACTAAAAGACGTTCTCAAAAAACTGGATTACTAGCTTAAGATAAGGTGTCAGGT
>CBDUUO010000151.1:0-6990 GCA_965370395.1 uncultured bacterium | reverse complement strand
CGGATTTAATCGCCATTATCGGTTCGGTTGATTATATTTTACCGGATATCGACCGCTAGGATTCAGATGTCAGAAAACAGAAAACAGAGAACAGAAAAACAGAAGTCGGAATAGCTGCTTCATCTTCAGGGCTTAAGCATCTGTCTTCTGTCATCTGACCTCTGTCCTCTGAATCTTGAAACCCGAAACCTTTTAAAGGACTAATGCTGCCTAACAAACTTAAAGAATCTTTAGAAAAACAAATTGCCCGCGTTGATCATCCCCGGGAGATGGTGGTTGACGTCATGCTGGCACTGCAGGATCACTACGGTTACTTAAGTGATGAAGCCGTGGCGGAGGTAGCGGGTCTGCTGGGGATGTCCCCATTGGAAGTGGACGAAGTGGCCACGTTCTATACCTTTACCTATCGTGAACCGGTCGGAAAATATGTGATTCATGTCTGTGACAGTGTAATTTGCTGGATGGACGGGTATGAATCCATACGAGATTGCCTTTGCAGAAAACTGGACATCGCTGTGGGCGCCACCTCGGCGGATGGATTATTTACGCTTTTGCCGGTCTGCTGCATCGGGTATTGTGATCAGTCCCCGGCCATGTTGATCAATCGTAAGGTTTATGGACATCTCTCACCGCAAAAAATTGATGAGATATTGGAGAAGTTGAAATCAGAAGCATAATAGAATTCGGAAGTGGGAAGTCGGAATTCGGAGAAAACATTTTCACCACAAAGGACACGAAGATTAAATCCAGCAGAATATCTTTCGAATAGCACTCATTAAATATTCTTTCTTTGTGCACTTTGTGCCCTTTGTGGTTGAGAAATTATTCAAAATAAAAAGCCCGAATTAGGCACTTATGGAAAAGTATCCTCAAGTCTTACTTGAAAATCGCAAGCCGGACCGGATTACCACACTGGCAGAATACGAACAGCGCGGTGGGTATCAGGGTTTGAAAGCGGCTATCAGCCAGCACGGTGAGGGGGGCATCCCGCAGATGATTGAGGATGCCAACCTGTTGGGGCGCGGCGGCGCTGCATTTCCAGTCGCGATGAAGCTGAGAACCGTGGCCGCCGACGCGCCGTTTCCGAGATATATCGTTTGCAACGCCGATGAAATGGAGCCCGGCACCTTTAAAGATCGAGTTCTGATTCATGCCAATCCTCACATGATTATCGAAGGTATGATTATTGCCGGATTTTCGGTTAAAGCGGAAAAGGGCATTATTTTCATCCGGCCGGAGTACGAAAGCGGTGCCCGAATTTTCGAACACGAGGTCAAGGCTGCCGAAGCAGCCGGTTATCTGGGTAAAAACATATTGGGAAGCAATTACGCTCTGGAAATTGTTGTTCACCGCAGCGGCGGCCGGTACATCTGCGGCGAGGTGACGGCCCAGTTGAATGCACTGATGGGCAAGCGGCCCAATCCAATGCAACCGCCTCCTTATCCAACCGAAAAAGGGGTCTGGGGCTTGCCCACGGTGCTCAGCAACGTGGAAACCTTTGCCTGCATGCCACACATTATCCGCCGGGGCCCTGACTGGTTCAAGGACCTGGCCAAAACCGAAACCGGTGCGGGCACCAAAATTTTTTGTGTCAGCGGCAAGGTCAAGCGGCCGGGCTGTTATGAGCTGCCCATGGGAGTCCGATTAAGTGAGATTATTAAAGATTATGCCGGTGGCTTGCTGGATGGCTCAGAATACAAGGCCTGTTTGCCGGGAGGCGCTTCAACCGGTTTTCTACCTAAAGAACACTTTGACATTGAAATGGATTTTGAATCCCTAAAAAAGGTCGGAAACCGACTGGGAACGGGCGCCATTATGGTATTTGACCATAAAACCTGCCTGGTGGGGGCGACCTTGAATTTAACGGAGTTTTTTGCCAGAGAGTCTTGCGGCTGGTGTACCCCCTGCCGGGAAGGGCTGCCCTTTATTCGAGATTTGCTTTTGCGCCTGGAAAACGGTGAAGGCCGGGAAGATTTTATTCCTTTGCTGGAAGAAATGGGCAGGCATCTCTGGAGCGCTTACTGTGCGTTCGCACCCGGAGCCGTCGCACCCCTGCAAAGTTTGCTGACGCACTTCAGGGAGGAAGTCGAAGAACATATCAGTCAGAAAAAGTGCCCATTTCGATAAAAAGGTTAGTTGTCAGTTGTTCGTTGTCCGTTGTTGGACAATTTCATTGAGTAAGACTGAGAACAATAAATAACAACTGACCACGGACAACATACTACGGACAGTTATATGCCCAAAATTATTATCGATGATCGTGAAATCGAAGTTGCACCGGGAACCAAGGTGATCGAAGCTGCGGAAAAGCTGGGAATCATGATTCCGCGGTTCTGTTACCATCCGGCTCTGGGGTCGGTGGGCGCCTGCCGTGTATGTGCCGTGAAATTTTTGCAGGGCCCGTTTAAAGGGGTGCAGATGAGCTGCATGGTGGCTGCCCAGGACGGCATGGTGGTGTCCACCACTGATAAAGAAGCGGTCGATTTTCGTAAATATGTGATCGAATGGCTGATGCTCCATCATCCCCATGATTGTCCGGTTTGCGATGAAGGCGGGCATTGTTTGCTGCAGGATATGACGGTTTCCGGCGGCCACGGTATTCGAAGATACTTGGGGAAGAAGCGCACCTACACGGACCAGTATCTGGGTCCCTTGCTCCAGCACGAAATGAATCGCTGCATCCATTGTTATCGCTGTGCCAGATTTTATCAGGAATTCAGCGGTTATCGCGACCTGGGAGCCATGCAATCCGCCAATCGAACCTATTTTGGACGTTTTAAAGACGGTGTCCTGGAAAGCCCTTTTTCAGGCAACCTGAGCGATATCTGCCCAACCGGTGTTTACACCGATAAGCCATCCCGTTTTTTGGGTCGACGCTGGGATTATGAACGCAGCCCCTCGTTATGTATTAACTGTTCTTTAGGCTGTCATACGACGGTCAGCTGCCGTTATCGTAAAGTCGTCAGGCAGGAAGCGCGGTTCAGCAATTCTGTAAACGGCTATTTTATTTGCGACCGGGGCCGCTATGGATTTTTCTATGCCGATCTGGAGCAGCGACCCCGCAGGGCTATAATTGATGGTGAAGCGGTGGCCGTCGATCAGGCCGTTAGTGTTCTGGAACAAAAACTGGAGACCGTCATGAATAAGGCCGGCGCGGAAGCAGTTGCCTGTGCGGGCTCCAGCCGCAGCAGCCTTGAAACGCTGGCCATGTTGAAACGGGTGTGTCAGGCCAAAGGCTGGCCGCCGCCGGCTTATTTTGTGGATACGGCAATCACTCGCAAAGTGAAATCCGCTGTTTGCAGACTCGAACCCGATCTGATGGTCTCGCTGCGTGAGATTGAATCAGCCGATTTTGTTGCGGTGGTCGGCGCCGATGTGGTTAATGAAGCGCCATTGCTGGCATTGGCCATGCGCCAGGCTCAGCGAAATGATGCAACGGTTGTTGTCATCGACCCCCGCCCGGTTTTTCTGCCTTTTGAATTTGAGCATTTGCCCGCAAAACCGGATGGGGTCAATGGTTACCTCGGGGCGTTGATAAAAGCGGCGATCGATCCCGATGCTCTGGAAGAACAGGGGGCATCCGGCCGTAAATTCTATACGGCCCTTCCGGAAATAGAACAGGTGACGCAGTCACAGCAGGGAAAAATATCCGTTCTGGCTGAAAAACTGAGAATAAGCCAACGTCCGATCATCGTTTGTGCAACGGAAACAGTGCGTCAGCAGACGCCCGCTCTGGCAGCCGACGTTGCCCTGCTATTGCAGGCCGCCGGCAAACAGGCGGGTTTGTTTTATTTAATGCCCGGTGCGAATGCATTTGCAGCCGGATTGCTTTCGGATGAAACGGCTTCATTTGAAACCCTTATCGAAGATATTGAAAAGGGTTCAATTAAAGGGCTTATTCTGGTGGAAAGCGATCCTTTCTGGAAATTTCCGGATCGACAAAGGCTTGAAAAAGCACTGGAGCGTCTGGAACTGATGGTTGTGATGGACTATATGAATTCTGAAGCCGCGCAGAAAGCCCATATATTCCTTCCCACGACAACGCTGTATGAATCGGGGGGCGTTTATACCAATCAGGAAGCAAGGGCCCAGGTCGCACAGCCCGCTTACAGGGGCGGCATCCCCATCGCCCTGACCGGCGGCGGGGACCATCCGCCCCGGATCTATGGCACGGGAATCCCGGGCAATGAGCCTGCAGCGGCCTGGCAGCTGCTGGCATATTTGATAGATGATGGACAGCAGCCGACTGCAAAGGATCTGCGAGCCGGCATATGGAATTGGCTGGCAGAGATCGAATCCGGATTTAAAGATCTGGGGGCCATTGAAGAAATTCCCGATGACGGTGTGCGTATTTTTAGGGCGCCGGACTTTTCCGCGCGCTTTTCAATTGAACCGCCTAAAAGCAGTTCGGCTATCGATGACCGTTTGGAACTGATTGTCGTTGAGCGGACATTTGGCACCGAAGCGCTTTCTGCCTTGTCTGATTGTCTGGCAGATCTTGCCGGGACGCCTGCAGTTTTGATGTGTCCAGGCGATGCGGCAGAATTGAACCTGGCTGATGGGGATATGGTGTCCCTTGAACTGGATCGAGGAACCATCGAGGCCAAATTGCAGGTGGCCGATGATATGGCCGCCGGCACGCTGGTCATCCCCCGGCACAAAGACCTGGATTGGCAAAAAATGGGAACCGGCCAGACGCTGGTGCGAAAAGACCAGATATGGAAGGCAACATAAACAAATAATTTATTTTCGGAATAATGGAATGCGGGAAGAATGGAATATTGGGTACAAAAGATATGCATTCAAAATCAAAAAACCTGACGGATTTGATCCGCTAAACCCACCATTCCACCATTCCAAATTTCCATTATTCCAATGGTAAACGGAACGGTTATGGTAACCTGGATTGCTGGATTCATCATACTGATTGCAAAATTGGGTGTTGTACTTCTAGTTTTGCTGCTGATGGCCGCATACCTCGTGTGGCTGGAGCGCAAATTTCTGGCAAGACTGCAGATTCGCTACGGCCCGAACCGCGCCGGAAAGTTTGGGCTGCTTCAGCCGAT
Organism: uncultured bacterium; assembly: GCA_965370395.1. Classification (GTDB taxonomy): domain Bacteria; phylum Desulfobacterota; class Desulfobacteria; order Desulfobacterales; family JAHEIW01; genus JAHEIW01. The sequence continues at coordinate 1,924 of CBDUUO010000151.1, read as the reverse complement.
TGCGGATACCATCAAGATGCTCACCAAGGAAGATATCGTTCCGGCGGCGGCGGATCGTTTTATTTTCCTTCTGGCACCTGCGGTGGTAGCCACGACGGCCCTGATGATGTTTGCCGTCGTTCCGTTTGGAAGCAGCTTAACCATTTTTGGGAAAAAAGTGCCGCTCGTTATTTTGGACCTGAACGTGGGGCTGCTTTATGTTTTTGCGCTTTCTTCTTTAGGGGTCTACGGGGTCGCATTGGGCGGCTGGGCCTCAAATTCGAAATACAGCCTCTTGGGTGGTATCCGCGGAGCGGCTCAGATGATCAGCTATGAGCTTGCCCTGGGGCTTTCCCTGGTTCCGATTGTCATGCTGGCGGACTCCTTCAGCATCGTGGAAATTGTTAAGGCCCAGGAGAAATACCCGTTTATTTTGGTCCAGCCGTTAGCGTTTGTCATCTTCATGATTAGTGCCATGGCTGAAAGCAAACGGATTCCCTTTGATCTGCCCGAGGCTGAGAATGAACTGGGGGCCGGCTACCACACCGAATATAGTGGAATTCGCTTCGGGCTTTTCTTTCTGGGAGAATATGTGCATTTGCAGGTACTGGGTGCTCTGGTGGCGGTCCTTTTCCTGGGCGGCTGGCGGGGCCCCATTTTGCCGCCGCCGGTATGGCTTTTTATCAAAATCATTTTTGTGGCGCTGATAATGATCTGGGTTCGAGGGACCCTGCCGCGGCTGCGTTATGATCAGCTTATGGCGCTGGGATGGAAGGTCCTCATTCCTGCAGCCCTGTTGAATATTATGATTACGGGAGCAATTTTATTAATATAATATTTGTCCGTTGTTGGTTGTCCGTTGAGATTGAGTCGTGGATTCAATTACAGAGTTCTGTTATCCGGTCCGAAGCGTCTGACCCAATATGTTTCCCTGGTGTTGAGCGTGGCAATTAGCAGTTGTAGACAAGATCACAATAAGCTGGCTATGCCCTCTATGGACAACGGACGACGAACAACCAACATCGCGTTCAAACGTATTCTGCTTTAAAGAAAAAAGGAAGCGCATTATCAATGAATGACGCATTAGATGCAATCAAGGCTCTCGCGATTGGCTTTGCTACAACATTTAAACATCTCTTCCGAAAGCCCATAACGGAAGAATACCCGGAATACAAACGTCCACTGCCGGCACGCAGCCGGGCCCGCATCATTCTGACCCGGGATCCGGACGGCGGTGAACGCTGTGTGGCCTGTTATCTGTGTTCGGCGGTTTGTCCGGTCAGCTGCATCTCCATGCAATCGGCCGAAAGAGAAGACGGGCGGCGATATGCTGAATGGTTTCGAATTAACTTTGCCCGCTGTATCTATTGCGGTCTGTGCGAAGAAGCCTGTCCGACTTCCGCCATTCAGCTGACACCGCAGTTTGAAAATTGTCAAAGAGATATCCTGACACTGGTATACGAGAAAAAGGATCTGCTTGTAGATCATCAGGGGAAAGACAAAGAATATAATTTTTACAAATATGCAGGCGTGGTCAGCGAGGTCGGGAAAAAAGGAGAACACGTAAAGGAGGATCGGCCGGTCAACATAAAGAGTAATTTGCCGTAGTCATTAAGGAGTGATGATGGCTAATTGGAAGTTCAAATAAAAATACCAAAAAGAATAAATTGGTTTCAGGTGTCAGGTGTCAGCAGGCAAATTTAGGGATTGCGAATTCAGGAATTGAAGGTATTCTGTCATTCTAATTCCTAAATCCCTCAATTCCTGAATTCCTCAATCATTGAACCCTGACACCTGACACCCGACACCTGAAACCTTAAAATAGTAAAAACTTGAATTATGACAATTTATGCGCTCATATTTTATGTTTTAGCAGCCATTATTCTAATTACCACCGGCCTGGCGATTACCCGGCGCAACCTGGTGCATGTCGTAATGTATCTGG
>CBDUUO010000150.1:0-7025 GCA_965370395.1 uncultured bacterium | reverse complement strand
AACTTTAGATCACTTTTAACTTTTCCGGTTTATCCGGGTTAGGGATTATGGGCGAATTCATAAGAACGTTTCATTCAAATGGAGAGGGGCATTTGCGTTATAAAGTTAAAAGATCTCGAAATCCCTTAAATGGCCTTATAAAAATCTATTCTGGCATTAATACGGGGTACCAACCGAAACCTTACCACTGGCCGGCTTTTCCGGCCTGGAAATTCGCAAGTGCGGGATAGGAGCACGTAATGAAACCCACAATCATAATAAACCAGCCCGTAATCGTTCCGGTCGGTGCCTTGACGGCCAATGTGAGAAAAAACAGGAAAAAACAGATTGACCAGAGCAGCCACATAATCGCAAACTGGGGAACCTTGGGAAGTTTTTTGCCAAGGACCTGCAGCCAGCCTAAAAATAAGAAAAAAAGGCATATAGACATCGGCAAGCAGTACCAACCCAAAGCCGTGAAATCAGCTTTCACTTCAAATCCTCTGATAATACTAAATCCTTCAAAAGCAATCATCAGGTAGGCAATCGAAAACGTAAGACATGTTGCTGCAACAGTATTGGATACGGTTTCTCCGAATGAATTATATAAATCTTTTACAGCAATGATTAACGCCATTACCGTTATCAAAGTTCCCCCGAGAAAATTGAATGCCGAGACCCCCGCCAGATTGGGTAGATGACCCAATAAGAATAAACCATTGACAAACAGTAATCCTCCCACCAGATATAGAATGATAAATACCATCGCTCACCTCCTTGTATCATATAAAAAAGTTGGTTTTTTAAACGCTGAATAAAGATGATATCTTCGGTTCTACAAATGTCGTGCAAAATGCCCCTCCAGGCCCATTGCTGTTCATCTCCCTCCTTTCTTCGTACTGAAACGTTTGAAAGCTTTTTTGATTAAATGTCAAGAAAATGTTATTAAGAAATTAAATTTCATTAACTTTATTAACTTTATTTTGTCAAGTAATTTTTAATTTTAAAACGTTCCCCTTTTTAGCCCAAATTTAGCCCAAAGATTAACGCTATCTTGACAAGTACCACAATGTGGTCATAATAGTATTCATAATCCGTTTGCGATATCTGACAGATGCTTTGTGACGAGGAACTTTAGCATGCACAACTGGCAATGCACAAATTGCGGTTATATGACTGAGTCTGAACGCTGCCCCTCCTGTAAGTATTCCAATTGTCGGGGATGCCACATTTTGCAATATGCCAATACGCCGCCTCAACACTGTCCCTCATGTAAAGAGCAGTGCCATTTTATCGATCTTGACGATAAAGAGGAAAGCAGTGCGAATTCTTGAAAAAAGGGCAGGTTATGGCGGATTCGGCTGGCTTTTCTTTCACCCCTGAACGAAAGGGCAATTATCCGTCATATTCATATGAGCGGCAAACAATCACAATCAAAACCGTCGGCGTGGGGCGCAGCGGGTGCTCCGGACTCAGCAAAGATTTATCTGAGCCCCAGAGGCGGTGTTGTCTTAACCAAGGCCTGTTTCTATCAGCCCATGTATAAAGACCTTTCCGAAGTACTTGATTTAATCAAAATCAGATATGAAAGCATCAGCCGCAAAATATTAGATTACACCCGGACATTTGAAAGCAGTACATTTGGGGAATCGGAATGGGTTCCCGCTTCTTATGTTGGTTTCGAGGTGCAAGAATATGTTGCATTTGAAAAGGGAGAAAAAGGTCGCACCCTTCTTTTTCGTGTCCAGCCCATATTATTGTCCCATAACAAGCGGATCGAAGTTAAGATCTATCGAGATGACCCAGTGCTTGGCAAGTTGATCTCGCGTTATCTTGGCATTTGCGCCAGAATGAATAATGCGAGCTTCGTGCTGAAAGACTGACGGTTTTAGCTGTTATAACACGTATTTTTTCCTTTGAGGGGATCGCTGTGATCGGGTCTTTTTTATTTAGGTACCTCAACATTAGGCGAAAAAAACAGCCATTATGAATTTAGCCGAAAGCAGTGTCCTGAGAAAGACAGCCGGGCAAATTTACGATTGCCTGCAGGAAGATTTGATTTTCAATCGCCCGGACATGGAAATTGAAGGGACCCCTTTCAACTCCGCGCTGCTGATGAGTTTTCTGGCAGGTCTCTGCCATGGCAAGGAACTTATCATTGGCGAGCCCGGCTTAGGCAAAACGACCTCTGCCGAATACATCTGTGCCCTTTTGTATCGGTTCCCGCTTGAGATTATTTGGAGAGGCGAGGTTTCCGGCCACCCTGAACAGACCGAGGAGAAGATCATTGGCCGACCCGATCTGGGACAACTCAACCGGGGAGATGAGGTGGTCATCTGGTCCTACTTTACCTTACTGCCCGTTAAGATTGTGGACGAGATCAATCGATTGCCGGAAACCAAACAGAGCATGATTTTGGACGGCGTCGATCGCGGTAAGTGGGACTATCTAAACGATGCCATTATCAATCAAGAATATTGCCTCTTTGCGACAGCGAACTATCAGGACAGGGGCACCAATACGATTATTGCCCCTTTGATTGACCGCTTTGACATTATGGTCGAGTCTAAACACCCCGGCGCCAATCTCGCTTATCAAATCGGGGCCCTGGGTTCCAATGGCCAGGCCCTTCGCCAGCCAGATTTGGAAGCGGAATTCCACCAGATTTTGAGTGCCAAGCTTCCCTATTCTGTCCGGATGGAACGGGTCGAAGCGATCTGTGATCGTTTTGGAGAGGCACTGGCAAAAGGTCTCGGCATACGAACCCTCTCACGGGCAGAACGACAAACCATTCGTCTCCAGAAAGAGACGATTCCTTTTGACTTGGATGCCAATGCCTTTCTGCGGCTTGTTATCGCTGAGCTGTCTTTCTGTCATCGGTTTGGTCAGAAGCGATCCCACCAAGGTTGCGAGGAAGGCTGCCATTTTACAGGATATCTTTGCAACGCGGTCCAAAATTGTATTTCCAATCGATTCCCGATCAGCGTCAGAAATTTCTGCCAGGCGCTGGCCTGGCTTTTGGGGGATGAAATGGTAGGGCTTGAACACCTTTTAGCTGTGGTGCCTTTTGCATTAGCCCACAGAATCCAATGGAAAGAGGAATTTTTGGCGCAGTACGATAAAGACGTTCGCAAAGATCCCCTTGTGATTTATATGGCCAAAAAAGCCGTCGCAGAGATGCACAAGCGTTACATGGAACAGAGTTCCCCTATAAAAGACGCGCTGTCGATTGCCTACCGCATATCAGAAGGAGAGACAATCGAACCCATTCGAGGCGATCATCCCGTTTACTGGGAAATTCTCAATGATATCGGCAAGGTGGTTCCTGAGAGATGAAAAACTCATTTATGGATTTCCACCCCGACAGTTACCAGAAAAAAGAGAACCCCGCGCAGCGAATCGTTCGGGTAAAGCAAGATACCTTGGAAGGCATTGTAGAGGGCTATCTTTGCCTGGTGGAGGAGGAGATTAAGGATCTAGCGTGGGTCGTAGAGCACAGTCGTGTGGTCAAGGCATACGGTGCCGCTGTCGAAAGGCTTCGGAATCTTAAATTCGATCAGGGAGACATCGAAGCGTTTTGCGCCAAGCTAGACAGCTCCAACAGTATTCCATACCTGATACCGGGACCCGCGGGACTCTTTGTGTCCGCTCTGGTCAATGTTTCGCAAGAAAGTCACATTCGACTGAGACTTGAGAATTTCCAACGAACTTTGCATTTCTTGGGTTACGGACTTGCCGAAGGCAAGATCCTCATGATTCATGGTGATATCGGAGACTTTACGGGTGCCGGCCTCTCGGGAGGGCGTTTGGTGATACAGGGTTCAGTCGGAAATTGGTGTGGTGCCGGGATGATGAACGGTGAGATTTTGGTCAGCAAACACACCGGTCGGAACACGGGAGAGTGGATGCAAGGGGGAGAGATTCAGGTGGATGGTCAAATCCAAAGCATTGGTAAGAACCTTTTCGCAGGGCGAATTTACAAGCAGGGTCGGCGCATCGCTCCCGAAACACACGATGGGAACTTATGAGTAACAGCGTTATGCCGGATTTGGATGACATCTTAAAAAAAGTTTGGCCCAAGGTCCGACGGCGGCATCTGTTCCCTGAACTTCCTGACCCGGCGTTTGCTGAAGGAGAGACCCATGTCGGCCTGAACATTGAAGGCAAGAACATTTCGATATCTAAGGGCTTCGTAGAGGAGATGTCTCTGGTGCTTGAGCCTCATGAGATTCTCGAAGGGCTGCTAGACCATGCCGTCTCCCATTATATTTACTGTCCCTGGAGTTTTGCAACCCATCTCAAACTTTTCGCGGAAGCTAAAACCGTTCTCAAGGACAAAGATATGGCCCGCAGGGCCGCCGATTGCTTTATAGATGTCGTGGCAGACACCGCATGCGTCAGCCAAAGAGAGTCTGCCTTGCCAAAAATCTATTGTCATCTTCGCCGCGGCATCCTCGATGAGGCCATCCACGCCCTGTATCAAAAAATCTGGGGCATCGATTTGGGTGTGCAGGGACACGAAGAGCTCTGCAACATGCTTTCTCGAATCCCCTTTTGGGATCGGAGCCGCTGGATGGAGAGTATCAGGAGATTTGTCAAGCTGATCCAACCCCTTTTGGATAGGGAAAAAGAGGATGGATGCCTGAATACAACGCCTCACATGGGGGGCCATGGCATTCAGCAATACTCCTCCCAGGAGATCAAGGCGGGTCTCAGACAGCTGGCCTTCGATGCAGCGTCCCCCACTGATTTCGCTGAAATCGTCCATGATTTTGAGGATGAAATCCTGCAGGCAATCCAGATCGCGGGCCTGGGTTTAGGCCCACCAGCCACTCAATCCAGGAAAATTGAGGTCCTTTATTATCTGAAACTCGCTGAGAACTACTTGCTTCCGATTCGGAAGGCGCCAATGGAGAAAAGTGGATCCCCGTATCCGCATCACCATATCTCCTGGGAAGTCGGTCTGCCTTACCAGGATATCGATCCCTGGACCAGTCCTGGAAAGTTGATGCCCGGCATTACGCAAACCTGGAAACGTCATGAGGGCGAAGTCTTGGGTAAAAAGGACGGCATCCCGGACTGTATGGTGCTGATTGATTCATCCGGCAGCATGAAAAATTCGAGACATGACCTGTCTTACGCCGTATTAGGCGCGGCCTGTGCATGCGATAGCTATTTGAGAAACGATGCGCGTGTGGCAGTTTATAATTTCGGCGATGCATCTGCGGCGGCGGGTCGACACATCCTTGCGTACTCGCGCAACCGAACGGAAATATTCGACACCCTTTGCCGTTATTTCGGGGGAGGGACAAAATTCCGCGTGGCGGATATCGAATCTCTTCAAAAGGATCCAATGCCGGATATATTCTTGATCTCCGACATGCAGATTACCAACCTGGAAATATTGATCCGTTATTTCAATAAATGCCAAAACCGCGTGACGGTTGTGCACATCGGCAACAATGAGCACGTCAATACGTTTCGCAGCGCTATGGATTTGCGGAATAATGTTGGAATTTACGCCGTGGAACAGAAGGCGGACATTCCACGCATCGTGCTTGGACAAATTCGTCAATACCTGTACCAGGCAAGTTTTTAGGATAAGCTCAAATGATAAAGGCAGCTCCCCTGTCGTCTATCGACTACAAATCGGCCTGCGAATTGGTAAGGCTCATTCGATCAAAAGAAATCACGCCGCTAGATTTAATGGAATTGGCGCTTAAAAGAATCGAGGCCACTAATCCGGTTATCAACGCATTTGTCGATCTGCGAGGCGAACAGGCCCTTGATGAGGCCAGGGCGATGACGGATCGGCTTGCCGCCGGAGAAGATCTTGGCCCGCTGGGGGGCATTCCGATCGGCGTTAAGGATCTAGAAGATGTAGCCGGAATGGTTACCAGTTTTGGCTCGACAATTTATAAAGACCATACGGCCGCTGAAGATTCCGTTCAGGTAAAGCGGCTTAAAAGAGCCGGCGCCATCGTCGTGGGAAAAACCAATACCCCCGAGTTTGGATTTACATTTTTTACAACCAACCGGGTATATGGTGTTACGCGCAACCCGTGGAACCCGAAATGTACACCGGGCGGCTCCAGCGGAGGCTCTGCGGCCGCCGTTGCCGCCGGCATGGTTTCGATCGCAACCGGCTCTGATTCAGGCGGTTCTATTCGCACACCGGCCGCCTATACGGGATGTTTTGGATTAAAGACCTCCTTTGGCAGAATCCCGATTGGCAGCTTCCCAGGACCGCTGCCGCTTTTGCCGCTGCATCCAATTGCAGTTTTAGGTCCCCTGACACGGTCGGTTGAGGATGCCGCCCTCTTTCTGGACTGTGTCGCCGGTTACCATCCGTGCGACCCGGATTCCCTGCCGGCGCCCGGCCAATCTTATCTGCAAAGCATTGAAAAGATCCCCCCCAGACTCAGGATTGCCTTCAGTCCCACGCTGGGTTATGCCAAGGTCCAAAATGATGTGATGCGCGCGGTGGAAAAAGCGGTAAACTGTTTTGAAGAAATGGGTCATAGTGTCGAAATTTGGGAGAAGTCTTTACCGGATGTGGCAGATGACTGGTTTAAACTGCTGGCATGTGATTTCTATGCCCAAATACATCAAGACCTGGAGCAAAATTGCCAAAAACTGGGAAGGTCGATGGTGTCGAGCCTTGAGGGGCTAAAGTCTTTTTCATTAAAGGATCGGATTGCGGCCCAGAAAACGAAAACCGAACTAAACCGCGTCTTATGGGAGCTATTTGATCAATTTGATTTGCTGGTGACCCCAACAATGCCGACAGAAGCCTTTGATGCCAAAGGCCCTCCGCCTGCCGAGATTGATGGAGTTTCCATTCCCCTCCTTGGATCATTGGCGTTTACGTATCCGTTCAACCTCGCCGGTAATCCCGCTGCTAATGTTCCGGCAGGTTTTACTGAAAAGGGAATGCCGGCAGGCTTGCAGATCATCGGTCCCCGACAGCGGGACGATCGGGTGCTCCAAGCTTCCTTTGCCTATGAACAATATCGACCGTGGAATGATCGCCGGCCTGAAATTAA
>CBDUUO010000149.1:0-7048 GCA_965370395.1 uncultured bacterium | reverse complement strand
TATGGGCCTTCTGGCGATACCCTTTATCCTCATGCTTCCGAAAAAGTAGCCTTCGACCATGCCAGGCAACACAATGACAATTGGATTCTTGCTTTCCCTTTGTACCTTTTATACTGTATCCAGTATCGAGCATCCAGTAACCAATACCCAGTACCTAACCCGGACAAGCCAGAACAAATTGCCACAAAGGCACCAAGACACAAAGCGAAACGCGTATCTTTTTGGTTAATATTCATCTTTGCGTCTTTGTGTCTTGGTGGCGTAAATGTTTTGCCATAAAAAGCAAAAAAACAATTTCTAAGATACTAAGCGCCGTGAAACTTTTCAACATCCTGGCCATCTTGATTACCCTGTCCGCAGGCTTCAGCTATATCAACCATCGTTTTATCCGGTTGCCGACCACCATCGGCCTGATGGCTATCGCCCTTCTGGTATCGCTGGGGATAATCGCGTTGGAGCCTCTGGGGTTTGGCTTGAAAGAAGATGCCCGCCTTTTGCTGAACAGCATTGATTTCGATGAAACCTTACTCCACGGCATGCTCAGCTTTTTACTGTTTGCCGGAGCCCTGCATGTCAACCTGGCGGATCTGGCCAGACAAAAATATATTATCGGCTCTCTGGCAACTCTGGGTGTCATCGGGTCCACCTTTATTATGGGGTTTACCAGCTGGTGGGTGCTGGGCTGGCTGGGGATCGAATTGCCTTTCATTTACTGCCTTTTGTTCGGTGCCCTGATCTCACCCACGGATCCGATTGCGGTAATGGGCATTCTAAAAAAAGCCGGTGTGCCCGAGAGTCTTGAAACCAAAATTACTGGCGAATCGCTGTTCAACGACGGTGTCGCTGTGGTGGTTTTTCTGGTCATACTGGAAATAGCCAGCGGAACCCAGGAGGTGACAGCCGTTTCAGTGACGGGTCTGTTCCTAAAAGAAGTGGTGGGCGGATTGGTTTTCGGTTTGCTTATCGGGGCGGTTGCTTATTGGATGCTTAAAAGCGTGGAAAATTATCAGGTAGAGATCCTGATTACCCTGGCGCTGGTGACCGGCGGTTTTGCACTTGCAGATGTGCTGCATCTTTCCGGCCCGATTGCCATTGTGGTGGCCGGTCTGCTGATCGGCAATCACGGACGCATGCTGGCCATGTCCCACGAGGTCCGCGATCATCTCGACAAATTTTGGGAGCTGGTTGATGAAGTTTTAAATGCCGTGCTCTTTGTACTGATCGGCCTGGAAGTTTTGATTCTGACCTTTAACCGGGCCTATATTTTAGCGGGAATCATTCTCATTCCGCTCTTGCTGGCCGCTCGTTTTGTCTGTGTTGGAATTCCGGTTGTGATTTTGAAGCGTTTCCGCACCTTCAGCCCCCGTGTGATCAAAATCCTGACCTGGGGAGGCCTGCGGGGCGGCATATCGGTTGCCCTGGCATTGTCCCTGCCGGCCGGTGAAAATCGCGAAGCCATTCTGGTGGTCACCTATGCCATTGTTGTATTTTCCATCATCGTCCAGGGTCTGACTATCGGCAAGCTGGTGAAATCAAAAGAATCTTAGGAACAGGATCAACAGGATTTTTTTAACCTTGTCTGCGGCATCTGCGAAGGTCTGCGGCTAATTTAGAGCCTCCTGTAAATCCTGTCTAAAAAAATTATTCGAAGCGCTCTTCTTTCCAGGGATCCGCCGTAATGCTCCATCCCCTGCGTTCATAGTGACCCCGCTCATCGACTTTTGAAAATCGAATTTTTTGTACAAATTCATACAAAAAGATTGCTTTGTTAAATAGACCGAAATCTTCATATGGCAAAATATTCATCATATTGTATGAATTCGTAAAACGCTTCCAGGGTCTTGCCGCTTACCCTTAAAAACACGGGGAACAACGAGCCCAAACAAGTTGCCTTATGTGTTTCGATCTGTTACCCTGCGCACTTAATTTATTTAGAGTCTTAATTGTGAATTCATTGCATTTTATGCAAAAACATTTTCGCCATCAAGACACCAAAACACAAAGTTTAATTTTTACAAACAGTTTTGCCTTGTGTCTTTGTGCCTTGGTGGCAATTTGTTCCGGCTTGTCCGGATTAGGATATTATCCCGGGTTGTTTTGCAATTGATCATAAAGCCATCATTGCATGACAATTTGACAAACACAGGCAGTTTTAGGAGACCCGATAATGGCAGAAGAACAAAACCCACCGGCGGAATTAAAGATCGATAGAAGCAACCTTTATAAAGAAGAAACTTTCACGGATCTTAAAGTGGGAATGATCAAACAGATGACACCGGTTAAGTCCGATGGATCTGTGGACAAAACCCGAAAATCGGTTTTCGTGGCGCAAACCTCTCTGATGACTCCCGGCGGACCTTTGCCGCTTCAGGCGGTCATTCAGGCCAAAGAACTGCAACAGGCGATTAAGAAATTTCCGGAGGCCATGAAGGCGGCAATGGAGCGACTGGCGGAGGAAGCCAAAAAATACCAGGAACAGGAACAGGGCCGTATTGAAAAGTCGGAATCTCGCATTATTGTACCCGGCAGATAACTCAAGGAATTTTGGACTATTCATATGAAAGGCATCCCCATGTAAGATGCCTTCTTCTTTTTTCAATCGGCTGCTTCTAGGACGGAAATTGGCGCCCGGTTTATAGCGGTTGTAAAAAAACGTTCCGGCATTTAAAATTTTTTTTCTACAACCACTTATACCCCAATTCCGTATTTCGCAACATTTTTATGGATAGCGGTATAACTTACTAGATTGAAAATATTTCACCTTTTCTTACTAGATGTTTTCTAGTAAATTCATAAACGTGTCTAGGTTCAGGTTCCAAAATACGCCATTTTTCCGAAGCTCACAGCTAGTCTGATTTCTTTTGAGGGAACTTATAACACTAGCATGTCGCCCCGGGAGAAAAAACATGTCCTTTTTAAAAATATTTTCGGGTAAGACCCCCGAAGCGCACGAACAAAAGGGTGATGAGCTGTTTGCGGCTGATCTTTGGGGCAAAGCCAAGGTCGAATACGAACGGGCCCTGGACAAATTGGAAAAGACGGTACCGCAAAACAATAATTTAAAATCCCGGCTCCTAGAAAAAATCCACCACGCAAAGGCATCCCTGGCGCACAGGCACAAAAACAATGCAGACGACATGCTGGAAGCCGGCTTTTACGAAGATGCACGCGAATTGTATACTCTGGCCCTGGAGCTTACCGAAGACACGGAGCTTAAAACTGATCTGGCAAATAAGCTTGAGCAGTTCGATTTCCGGATGAGCAAAAATGTTGAAGACACTTTAGTGGATTATGACGATGACGTGGAGGAGGCCGGAGAACAGCAGCATTTAGAGCCGGATGGGCAGGGTGACGAATATTTCACGGCATTGTACGGGGTGTTGCCCGCGGATGTCCAAAAAGCGTATCGAAGCTATGGTGATAATTTCAAAAAAGGTTATCTGGCCTTGAACCAGGGCGATTTTGTCCCGGCGGTTGATTATTTGAGCAAGGCCATGGAAGAAAACCCAGCGGCCGGCAGCTACATCCCGCTGGAACTGGCCACCGCGTATTTAAATCTGGAAAAGCATTCGGAAGCACAACAGCTGCTGGAAACATTTATACAAGACCAGCCTCAGGCTTTGCCCGCTTACCAGCTTCTGTGTGAAATCTTTTGGGAGATGGGTGCATTTGACCGCGCCGAAGCCCTTCTTACCTCGGTATCCGGGGAGCTAACAGAATCCGTAGCGGTGTATATTTTAAAAGGGGAGACGCTGTTTCGCGCCGGAAATCATAAGAGAGCAAAGGAATTTTATCAAAATTTTTTCAGTACCTATGGCTGGAACGAGCTTGTTGCCCGGGCACTGGCCAAAACCCATGAGGCCCTCAACGAGCTTGCCAATGCCCGTAATCTGTACCGGGAGATAATGGAGCAGTGCCGCAGCTGCCATGCACGCATCGACCCGTTTATCAAACAACGCTACGCGGATCTTTGTTTTGATTCCGGAATGCTTAGCTCCGATATCTTGGAGCTGTATCTTTCCCTGGCCCAAGAACTTCCCGCTAACGCCGCTGATTACTACGAAAAAGTCAGCCGCATCTATGTCGCCCAGGGTAACCATGCAGAGGCCGGAAGATTCCGCGCAATCGCCGAAAAACTGGTGAAAAAATAGGAAAATCATGCTGTTTAAACCGGATCTTAATCCACCCGCTGTTGAGGCAGCATCTGCCTTGTGGTTCATTTTTGATAAAGGCCGGCTGCTTATCAAAATCAAGAATGACACCGGTGCCATTCCCGAGACATCCGATCTGAAAAAATGTAAATCCGCCATTATTCGTAAACAGTACCTCGGAACCCTGGACGACCGCCCGTGTTACGCCGCCGAACTCGCTGACACCAACCTTAAGGATGCGCAACTGGCATTTAAAGAATTGCGGGGACTATTTGGAATGCTGGAAGAGGATTTGATCTGGATTGCCGGTCGCGCCAATCAGCTGGTTAATTGGGGTCAAACGCACCGGTACTGCGGAAGATGCGGAAAACTTACCGAGGATAAGACAGACGAGCGGGCCAAAATCTGCCCGGAATGCGGCCTGGTCAATTATCCCCGCCTCTCTCCGGCCGTTATTGTTGCCGTGCTAAAAAATGATAAAATCCTGCTGGGCCGCAATAAACGCTTTAAATTACCGTTTTACAGTGTTTTGGCCGGTTTTGTGGAACCGGGTGAAACCCTGGAAGAATGTGTTAAGAGAGAAATCCGCGAAGAAGTCGGCATAACGGTAAAAAATATCCGCTATTTCGGCAGCCAGCCATGGCCGTTTCCGGATTCATTGATGATTGCTTTTGTGGCCGATTATGCCGGGGGTAAAATCTGTATTGATGGATCAGAAATCATTGGCGCCGACTGGTTTGCAAAAGACAATCTTCCGCAAATTCCCCCCAAAATCAGCATTGCCAGGCAGCTCATCGATTGGTTCGTCCAAAACCATTAAAAACTTCATATTTTGCCAGATGGCTGCGTTCCCCCGCCAATATAAGCGGGATTTCACATCTATTTTTATGAATGCTAAGGAGTTCATCAAATCGGTTCAAATGCGGAGCGCATTATTCGTGGCTGGAAGCCACTCCCACATCCCAAGGAACCCGTGGGAGCGGCATCTTGCCGCGATACATGACCGGCTGGGTAGATCCTGTCTAAAATAAAATCCGAAATCTTTACCTGTTGAATCCTCCGCAGGGGGGCCGCACCCGGCGGTATTCCACAGGGCGGGTCCAAAATCCGCAATTGCGTCGCTTACGCCGGCGCCATGATCTGCACTTTTACATCTTCAACATAATCGGTGACCACATCGCGATAGGAGCGCATATGGGGCGTTTTGAGGTGAGCCACAAGGTGTTCAAGGCTCTCCCAGGCTTCAACAATGGTCACCACATTCTCTCTGACCGCCCCCTGGGCCGGTAAGCCGGAATCAACGTCAACGGCCGGTTCATAACCCAGGCAGCCCGCTTCGGCTTTTACGTTTGAGACGTTATTTCGCAAAACTTTCAGGTAATTTTCTCTGGAATTTGGCTTTAGTTCAATTGTGGCAATCACATGAATCATGTGCGGTTTCCTCCTTTCGTTTTACGACAAATTCGCTGCGATAAAATTTACTATGAAAATTAAGTTCAAAAATCTGACCCGTAACAAAATCGCATTTATTTCAAAAAAAGTCTATCAAAGAAATGTCCAACCGGTCAGTGCTGAAAGGAGTGATCCCGTACCGGTATTCACTGAATTTGCCGATTTCACATGGGAACCGGATCCCGATTTTGAACCATTGGAGCCGCATGAAGACCGTAAACTGATTAATTGGGCGATTCATACGAATAATCAGCTGTCTGATGATGTCGCCAACATCGTTTTCCGGATCCGCCACATGGAGCACGAATACACCTTCAACATATTCTTGGCTTACCACAAATAACACCTTGTCTTTTTATTGATAAATACGCTGTTGCTCGGCGATAATAGTTTTTGACTTGTCAGGCTTGCCGCGCCCACCAATCTTTTATTCTAAATTCCGAAATCCGCAATCGCCTTGCTCAATCCTAAATATCGCTTGCATCATACTCGGGCATCAATTATTCATATTCAAGTATTTTACCGGAGGGATAATGCCTTATGTGTGGCCGATTTGTGGGATACCGCAACTTAGATGAACTAAAAAAAATCTTCCCCATTGACCGCTCCGCCTGTGAGGTTACCGCCAATTATAATGTCGCACCTTCACAGGAGATTCTGGCGATTTACAACCATCAGGAGCAAAATTGGCTGGATAAATTCCACTGGGGGCTGGTGCCTTTCTGGGCCAAAGATCCCACCATCGGGAACCGGATGATCAATGCCCGCGCTGAAACCGTTGCCGAAAAACCTTCCTTTAAAAATGCCTTTAAAAAGCACCGCTGCCTGATCATGGCCGATGGCTTTTATGAATGGAAGGGACCCAAAGGTCAAAAGCAACCTCTGTTTATCACGCTGCCCGACAAGAAACCCTTCGCCTTTGCCGGATTATGGGAAACCTGGCGCAAAAAAGATCAGCAATCCCTTTATCAGTCATGCACCATCATTACGACCGAAGCCTGCGAAGCCATGCGTGACATCCACCACCGTATGCCGGTGATCCTCAAACCCGAAGCGTATGAGTTCTGGCTAAATCCGGAAAATCAGGATATCGCAGCATTAAAAAATATTCTGGAAAAGGCACTCCTCACCGATCTGGTCAGCTACCCGGTTTCCAAGCAGGTCAACTCCACCCGCAATAACGACTCCTCCTGCATCGATCCCGTCGATTAATTAAAAACGATAACCGACCATTTTAATCCAATCTGCTCTTTATTCTCTATAGATCACCCGTTCTTGGCGCAACGCCTGTCTTTTGATATTGGGGACATGATCACAGATTTTCTGATTTCTTTTATATTCTCAATATATCTCAACTTGACCTCACCAAAGGATACAAGCTATATTTATGAATTAAGGGGCATGGTTCGAGGAAATCAATTAAAAGGAAGGGTTTTAGGGGATCT
>CBDUUO010000148.1:0-7063 GCA_965370395.1 uncultured bacterium | reverse complement strand
ACATGCGCCTGGACCGCCTCGAAGGGATCGGGGAAATGGTATGGTCGGATAAAGCAGCCGTTGAAGCCACCTTAACCGGCTTTTTGGAAGCCCTGTCATTGAAACCGGATACACCATCGTGGCCGGATTCTCCGCTGGCCTGTTTTATCGCTTATCTCGCATCTTGCACCGACGCGGACCTACTCGATCTGTCAGAGGCGATTGTTAACCGGTTCAACCCCAAAATGCCGGAGCTGACGGTCATTAAGAAAAATTTAAGCGAGCACGTTGAAACGCTGTATGTCTCTATCCAACAATTGTTGTCGATTTCCACTACATAAGGGGCTCTTTTTTTCACCGGCCACAAGACAAAGTATAAGCCGTTTTTTATGACGATTTTAGTGGCGTTAACCCTTTGTAACAATTCTTTTTTATTGACAAGCACAAAGATTAATTCTATATGGACTCTTTTGATGATTCCATAAATATTTAACTGAAAATATTTGAAATAAAATCAGAAAAAACAGATTGAGAGGGGGTGAATTCAGCAAATCCCAGGAGGGGAAGATGATTTTTATAGTTGAAGCGAAATTATTAACTAAAATGGAGGTAAATAATGGCAAAACATAAAACCCCGTTGTTGGACCAGCTTGAAAGCGGGCCGTGGCCGAGCTTTGTGTCTGATCTCAAGCAGCAGGCCGAAGTGAGGGCAAAAAATGAAGCCAAGGTAGAATTCCAGATTCCCCAGGATGTTGTGGAAGATCTTATCGGGGTTCTGGAACTTTCTTACAAACACGGCCGCACCCACTGGAAACACGGTGGAATTGTCGGTGTATTCGGCTATGGCGGCGGTGTTATCGGTCGCTATTGCGATCAACCGAAACAGTTTCCGGGTGTGGCGCACTTTCACACCATGCGCGTAAACCAGCCCAGCGGTAAATTTTATACTGCCGAATACCTGCGCCAGCTTTGTGATCTGTGGGATTTTCGCGGCAGCGGTATCACCAACATGCACGGATCCACCGGCGACATCATTTTTCTTGGGACCACCACTCCCCAGCTGGAAGAAATCTTTTATGAAATGACCCATACCTACAACCAGGATCTGGGCGGCTCCGGTTCCAACCTGCGGACGCCTGCAGACTGTATCGGCGCGGCCCGCTGCGAATATGCCTGCTATGATACCCACGCCCTTTGCTACCATCTGACCCAGGAATACCAGGACGAGCTTCACCGGCCGGCATTTCCATACAAATTTAAATTCAAGTTTGACGGGTGCCCGAACTGCTGTGTGGCATCCATGGCCCGTGCGGACATGGCTTATGTCGGGACCTGGCGAGATGATATCCCCATCGACCAGGAAGCGGTCCAGGCCTATATCGGCGGTGAGCTGCCACCCAATGGCGGAGCCCACTCCGGTCGTGACTGGGGCCCCTTTGATATTCAAAAAGAGGTCATCGATCTGTGCCCCACCAACTGCATGTGGCTGGAAGACAACAAATTGATGATCGATAATAAAGAGTGTACCCGCTGTATGCACTGCATCAATGTCATGCCCAGAGCCCTGCGGATCGGTGAGGACAGAGGTCTTTCCATCCTGGTCGGTGCCAAGGCCCCGATTCTCGACGGTGCCCAGATGGGCTCCATGCTGGTTCCCTTTATTAAAGCCGAGGAACCCTATGATGAAATCAAAGAGATTATTGAAGGCATCTGGGATTGGTGGATGGAAGAAGGCAAGAACCGGGAGCGTCTCGGTGAGCTCATGAAGCGACAGGGCTTCCAAAGGTTACTCGAGGCTACCGGACTAAAGCCCGATCCGCGGATGGTTTCCGAGCCCAGATCCAACCCCTACATTTTCTGGAAGGAAGAGGAAGTTGAGGGCGGTTGGACACGTGACATCAACGAATTCAGAAAATATCATCAGAGATAGGGGGAAAAAACCATGGCATTTGTATCATCAGGTTACAATCCTGACAAACCGATGGAAAACAGAATTACTGACATCGGTCCGAGGAAATTTGACGAATTTTATCCGCCGGTAATTGCTAAAAATAAAGGTACCTGGCTGTACCACGAATATATCCAGCCCGGCGTTTATTACCATGTGGCAAAGTCCGGAGACAAGGTTTTTACGGTAAGGGTTGGCGGTGTCCGGCTTATGAGCACCACCCACATCCGTGAAATCTGCGATATTGCCGAAAAGCATTGTGACGGCTACCTCCGGTTCACCACCCGCAACAACATTGAATTTATGGTGGACAGTGAGGACAAAGTAAAACCACTGGTGCAGGATCTTGAAAGTCGCAAGTTTGACGGCGGCAGCTTTAAATTTCCCGTGGGCGGCACCGGTGCCGGTATTACCAACATCGTACACACCCAGGGCTGGATCCACTGCCATACACCGGCTACGGATGCATCCGGCCCGGTGAAGGCCACCATGGATGTGCTTTTTGATGATTTCAAGGATCACAGACTGCCGGCGCATCTGCGGGTCTCTCTGGCCTGCTGTCTGAACATGTGCGGAGCGGTACATTGTTCGGACATCGCCATTTTGGGATATCACCGCAAACCGCCCCTGCTGGACCATGAATATCTGGACAAGATGTGCGAAATCCCGCTGGCTATCGCCGCCTGCCCGACGGCAGCGATTAAACCGGCCAAGATTGAGATCGAAGGACAAAAAGTCAACAGTGTGGCGGTAAAGGAAGAGCGCTGCATGTTCTGCGGCAACTGTTACACCATGTGCCCGTCCATGCCGCTGGCCGACACGGAAGGCGACGGTATCGTCATCATGGCCGGTGGCAAAGTGTCCAACCGGATCAGCGCACCCAAGTTTTCCAAGGTAGTGGTCGCCTTTATTCCCAACGAAGCGCCGCGCTGGCCCAAAACAACGGAAACCATTAAGCAAATCGTCGAGGCCTATTCAAAAGGTGCTAATAAATACGAGCGTCTGGGTGAGTGGGCGGAGAGAATCGGATGGGAGCGGTTCTTTGAGAAATGTGAACTGGAATTCACCCATCATTTGATTGATGATTTCCGCGATCCGGCTTACTTTACATGGCGCCAGACCACGCAATTCAAGTTTTAAGCGCTAAATCAAACCTGCAGGGGGCATACCCTATGGGTGCCCCCTGCATTTTGCTGGAAAGAGGAAAATTATGGCTCTGGATTACGAGGAATCAAAAAATAAAATAGTCGAAAAACTGCAAAAGAAATTAAAAACCAAGTCCAAATTTTATTTTAATGATCTGGCCAAGATTTTAGAGGCCAAACCCCGCGAGGCCAAGAAGGTCATCAATCGCATGATACAGGAAGAGGTTCTGGAATACTGGTCCAGCGGCAGCACGTCATTATACGGACTTAAAGGTACCGGTAAACAGGCGGGTGCAGAACACGAGGAAGAGGGCTGATCGGGTTAATACGCGATCCCTTTTTTTCGAGACGATCATACAGGCTTCAATGCATCAAGATGGCAAGCTTGCTCCCAGGATTTTGATTGCCGCCCTGCGTGGCGGTTCGGGTAAGACCATACTTTCCATCGGACTGATTGCGGCGTGGAAAAAGTGTAATCGGTCCATCGCACCGTTTAAAAAAGGTCCGGATTATATTGACACGGGCTGGTTGGCCCTGGCGGCCGACCGGACCTGTTATAATCTGGACACCTTCCTTCTAGAGACACCCCACATTTTACAGTCCTTTTTAGCGCACACCCGCAAAGATGATATTGCCGTCATCGAGGGCAACCGCGGGCTTTATGACGGCATCGATCTGGCCGGCAGTACCAGCACGGCTGAACTGGCTAAATTGTTGAAAACCCCGGTTTTGCTGTGTGTGGACTGCACCAAAATTACCCGTACCATGGCGGCGGTTATTTCCGGTTTAATTCAGTTTGATCCGGACGTCATAATCAAAGGGGTGGTGCTCAATCGGGTGGCGGGTTCCCGCCATGAACGCATATTGCGCGACACCATCGAACACTACTGCGGTATCCCGGTTCTCGGCGCTATTCCAAAACTGAAAACTCAGATTTTTCCGGAACGCCATATGGGATTAGTCCCTACCGCCGAACATGACTGGGCCGGCGAATCGATTGATATTGCGGCACAGATCGCAACCGAACACATTGATTTAGACGCGATTTATGAACTCATCCAGGATCTGCCGCCGCTCAAGCACCTATCCAGAAGCCAGCAGCCAGAAGCCAGCAGCCGGCCCCCACATGTTAGGGACAAAATTGAGGGAGCCGGTACGGGGTCTATTAAACCGAAAATAGGTATTATAAAGGATTCGGCTTTTCAATTTTATTACCCTGAAAACATCGATGCCCTCAAAGCAGCCGGTGCAGAGACTGTTTTTGTCAGTCCGCTGACAAGCCGATCATTACCGGAGCTGGATGCTTTATATATCGGAGGTGGATTTCCGGAGACCCATGCTAAAGAACTGGCGGAGAATGAAAGCTTTAGAAAAGAGCTGAAGGCGCTGGCAGAAGACGACCTGCCGATCTACGCAGAGTGCGGCGGTTTAATGTATCTGGGTGAAGAACTGGTACTGGAAGGAAAATCCTATCCCATGGTCGGTGTATTGCCGGTATCCTTTGATTTTTATCCCCGGCCCCAGGGGCACGGCTATACCATTGTTACGGTAGAAAATGAGAATCCCTTTTATGAAATCGGCAGCGAGATCCGGGGGCACGAGTTTCACTATTCACGGGTGTTGCATTGGACCGGTGATGACAAAGATTTGATTTTCCGTATGCAAAGGGGTGTGGGAATCACCAAAGATAAAGACGGCATCTGTTACAAAAACGTGCTGGCCACCTATACCCACATCCATTCCCTGGGGACGCCCCAATGGGCTGAAGCATTAATTAAAAATGCAATCGCCTACAAAAAAAAGACGACTTCGTAAAAAGCCCATCTGCTGTGTTGCGCTTCATCTTTCGTCAGTCCAGCGTACGATGAGTACGCCTCCTTCCTCAAGACTTGCGCGCCTTGCACATGAACTTTTTTCAAAGTCGTCTAAATTATAAATTTTAACGTTCTCGACAAGATTACGATAGATGCATTTAGGATCAAGAAATAAAAAATTGGATAGTGAATTAATTCAAAAAGAGATAATGTAAATTGTGGCCGCATCTCCTGTCAGAATATCGCCGCAATATCTTGAAAAAACAGTTTCTGAAACATACGGTCTGGAGAAAATACGCGCCAAACAAATGCTGAAAGATTTAATCGGGCAAGGTGAACTGGAATACACCTACGAATACGGCAGCACCTATCTTGTGCGATCTTTCAGCAAACCGGTTCGCATTTCAACCCATGTGGTGATCATGCCCGCGGGGCATTCATATCAGCCGGCGCCGGATGATGTGGTTATTCAAATTAAGTCCGGGGCAGCTTTCGGCGGCGGCCGGCATCCGACGATACGATTGTCGGTCAAAGCCATCGAATATGTTCTCAAGATCGTGAGCCCGGACGGGTTGAATCAGCGCTGTTCGGTGCTGGACATCGGCACCGGATCGGGCATTCTGGCAATTGCCGCTGTTTGCCTGGGGGTTAAAAAAGGACTCGGCATTGATATCGATCCCTGCGCCATTGCCGAGGCCGCAGATAATATTATCCTCAATAATTTGGAGAATCGAATCGTCATATCTGATCGGAAAATTGATTGCATCGATCAGGCCTTTTCGATGGTCATTGCAAACCTGCGATATCCGAGTCTAAAAAATTTTTATCCGCAAATTTCAAAGTTAACCGACACCGGCGGCTGGGTGGTACTCTCCGGCTTCCGGCCCCATGAGCGGGATGATTTGATGGATCTTTACACCGCCAAATATTTTAAATGTATCTGGACCGCCGATGAAATCGATTGGGCCGTAACTATATTGAAAAAGATATAGTGTACCGTTCCAGAAATAATTTATAAAAAACTGAACCGGTCATGTCATTTTCTTCTCCTGTAAAACGGGATTTCGCATCTGATGTGTAAAAGATAAGGTGCTCAAAAGACGCTATGATTGGCAAGTTGCCTGAGGAAAGGTTTTGAAATGGCTTCTAAGCAAACTAACTTGAAGCTATCTCAAAAATAGTAGATTACGTTCCCCGCTTGAAGGCGGGACTTCGCATCTTTTTTTTAAATTTAAGGGGCTCAGCAAGGCGCGAGATCAAGTGTTTTTATCTCAAATCGGTTTGATTCACACCTAATATTCATAAAATTAGATGTGAAATCCAGCCACCCGGCGGGGCAACAAAGCCCTTGGGCGTTAGATGCATTTTTGAGATAAAGCTTCTAAAAAAGGCCTGCATTGTTATTAACAATGCAGGCCTTTTTTAACGTATATCGCAACTATTATTTTTTAACTTTCGGATGGCACTTGGCGCAGGTTGTCGGTGCTTTCTTTGGCGGTTTGTATTTTTTATTATATTTTCGGTGACAAACTCTGCAGTTTGCATGCAGCGCTTCGGCATGATAATCTTTGATTTTTTCTTTTTTGGAAAGTTTTTTCTTGGCTTTTTTACCTTTGGGGGCTTCAGCCGCTATTTTATGACACTCGATGCACTTTTGAACATCATCGCCTTCTTTCAGGCTGGCAAGCGGTTTGTTGTCCTTATCGTGGTGACATTCGCCGCAGCCGTTTTTGTAAAATTCCGGATATTTTTCAGCATACTCCTTTTGGTGTTTTCCATGTTCGAAATGAACAACCCCTTTTTTGTGCTCCTTATAGGCCGGGTCATTCAATTCGATCACGTCCGGAATTGTTTTGGCGTAAATTCCGGCAGCAACAAACAAGGCAGCAGATACAACAATCACCAATACCAGCAACTTTTTATTCATAACTTTCTATACCTCTCCTTTGCTTATTGATTTTCCGTATTCAAAGGGGTGTGGGAATCACCAAAGATAAAGACGGCATCTGTTACAAAAACGTGCTGGCCACCTATCCCACATCCATTCCTTAGGCACGCCGCAATGGGCACACGCTTTGGTTCGGAACGCATTAGCCTATCAAAAGAAAAAAACTCTATGATGAGGTTTAATTATTTCTTATTTTTAGCATGGCAGGATTTACAGGTATATGGGGCAT
>CBDUUO010000147.1:0-7117 GCA_965370395.1 uncultured bacterium | reverse complement strand
ACCGTTTTACAAAAGTTAAACGAAAACTTGACCCTTTTGCTCTAAGAGTCAAAAGCAGACTTGACCCCTCTGCCGAAGCCCGTTTATCTGGGGCGAAGCCTATTTAATCGGGGAGCTATGAGCTACGAGCTATCAGCTTCAAAATTCAACCTCCTGGGTTGAATTTTCAACCCTTTTCCGCTATCATACCAATTTATGATCTTCACCTTTCCTGCAATCTTTTACACCCTGTTTTTCTCAGATCCAGTTGCACGCCCCATTGACAACGGAAATAACCGCTCATTGAAAAGAGGTGAAAAAACAGAACTAAAAAATCTTAATAGATAATAATCCAATTATTAACTTTCAGCTTTGAGCCTTCAGCCTTGAGCTCCAATGCTACGCATTGGATGAGCTATAAGCCATCAGCTATGCCTGCCCCGTTAAATTTCTCGATAGAGAACCGCGTAGCGGATTTAACCGGGGAGCTGGCGCCAAAGGCTCCCTACCCAGAATATAGAACCTTTTAAGTTAAATCGAAACTTATAAACTTAGGAGCGTCCCTAGTTCCGCTGCTGGCAGCAGCTTAAAATATTAGACCAAAAAATCTTCCTTCAGAATCCGGTCCAGGTTGGCCACAAGAAGTTCGGCATTGCTTTCGTCAAACGGCATTGGCGGACGGATTTTAATCACGTTGTCAAAAGGGCCGTCCGTCCCTAAAAGAATGCCGGCATCGCGCATGCGGTTGACAATAAATGCCGATTCTTCTTTTGCCGGCTCGAGGGTTTCACGGCTTCGCACCAGTTCAACGCCGAGAAAAAGTCCCGATCCCCGGACATCGCCTACAATCGGATAACGTTCAGTGAACGGGATCATTCCTTCGAGCAGGCGTTTTCCTACTTTCAGAGCGTTTGCCTGAAGATTTTCTTCAAGAACCACTTCAAGCACGGTCAACCCGACCGCGCAGGAGACCGTGTTCCCGCCAAAGGAGCTGAAGAACTCCATGCCGGTATCAAAGGCTTCTGCAATCTCAGGGGTGGTGACCACGGCGCTGATGGGATGTCCGTTGCCGATGGGTTTTCCCAGAACTACGATATCGGGCACCAAATTTTCGGCTTCAAAAGCATAAAAATGGGTGCCGATCCGGCCGTAGCCTGTCTGTACTTCGTCGGCAATGCACAGCCCGCCGGCCTTGCGGATGTGGCGGTAAACGTCCGGCAGATAGCCTTGGGGCAGGAAAATTTGCCCGGCCACGCTGGGACAGGTTTCGGCGATAAACCCGGCAATGCCGATGCCCTTGCCTTGCAGTTCTCGGATGATGTCGTCAACATGTCCGGCATATTTACGGGCAGCCTCCGGATCGTTTGACCTGTAAAGACCCCGGTATACATCGGGGATCGGCGCTTTATGGACCCACGGAGGCGGGCCCGTACCACCGGGGCCGTCATGTTTGTAAGGACTGATATCGATAAGCGAAGTGGTGTTCCCGTGGTAGGCTGCCTCCAGCACGATCATGTCGCGCTGTCCGGTATAAGACCTTGCCAGGCGCAAGGCCAACTCGTTTCCTTCGCTGGCCGAATTGACAAAGAAACAGACACTCAACGGCTCCGGCATGGTGGCGCACAACCGCTCGGCATAGCAGTTGATGAGATCGTGGAGGTACCGCGTATTGGTGCTCAAGACCGACATTTGCCGGCTGGCAGCTTCAACCACTCTGGGGTGGCAGTGTCCGACATGGGGAACGTTGTTATAGGCATCGAGGTACTTCCGTCCCGTGTCGTCAAACAGATACTGTCTCCAGCCCCGTACCATTTTGATCGGATTGCGGTAGCCGATGCTCAGATTCCGACCGATGTATTTTCGGCGCGCGGCCAGCGTATCTGACGCGCTCGGGTCCGGCGCTGGGAAGCGATCTTTCGGGATGCCGAGGATAAGATTGGGATCAGGTGAAAATAGGGTCCAGAGGCTTCGCTCGCCGGATCGAACCACCCCCGGAAAGTCGCAACCCATGTCCAGCAGATCCGTGATGATTTGAAAGTGCAGGTGGGGCGTCCATCCGCCGTTGACATCCGCAGAGCCGACCCGGCCGAATCGTTCTCCGCAAGCAATGGGTCTCCCCGCATGTAGTCCTTCCAGGGTATCCGCGCTCAAATGTCCATATAAGGTGTAAAACGGCTCTCCTCGATCGGTGGTGTGCTCCAGTATGACGACCGGCCCGTAATCCTGGAGTGCATCGTTATTTGAAAAGGCCAACACTCTGCCTGCAATCGGTGCATACACAGCGGTACCGGCTTCGGCAAACAAATCCATGCCGATGTGAACGGCCCGCTGTTCTTCGGTCGGCGCATCTCCTGCGACAAACAGGGAAGAAGTATAGAGTATTCGGGCTTCGTTATATTGCCCGATACCTGCTTTGACACCGGCTGCTTGAATTTCTCCCCAAAGCCGTTTGGTAATGAAAGGTTCCGTGTTTCCCTCCGGATTGCCGTGCACCAGGGGACTTCCGACGCTCAGATCGAATATTTTCAGAGGCTCCGTGCGCAAATCGATATCCAGGACCGGCGCCATGGCGTCACGATTTCGTTTCAACCAGTTGCAGGTCGCCTGAGAGCGCGGTAAAGGCGGCAAGTCGCAGGCCTGCCGGAATGCGGCTTCTGCGAAGCGCGGATGGATTTCGGCCAGAACCGGAAGAGTCCGTTGGATCGGCATCTGGCTGATCGACAGATAGTCGTTGTCAGGACGCTCCTTTAACTGGTGCGCCGCTATACAGGCGCTCATACACAGCCGCATGCACACCATAAGGTAGAGTGAAACGATTTCGGCTTCCTCGAGCGGATATGCCCGGTGATATCCTTTCACCATGTGGGCGGCCGTCCTCAAAGGATCGGATTTATCGAGAATCGCGTAAGCAACGGCGATGGCTAAATTGCCGACCGTATGGCTGTAGACCATGTCACCGAAATCGATAACACCGACAACCCGCTGATTTCGCGTGTACAGATCGTCGTTGCCGCCGACGATTACATTATAATCGTTGGCATCGTTGTGGATGACACTTTTGCGCAAGCCCGGGAGCAGCGGTGTCACATATTGTTCGAAATCCTGGGTGAATTTTTCGATCAGTTTCCGGAAAGCGGCATCGGGAATCAGCGCCAGGTATTCTTTAACGATCTGTAAACCTTTGGCCAAATCCCAGTAAAAATCCCGATGGGCTCCTGGATGATCGAAGTCGGCCATCGCGCGATCCATTTCGCCCGCGCACCGGCCCAGGTCCTCAAGAAGCCCGGCCGAATGTCTTTTGACAGATCCCATGGGAGTTCCGGGTAGATAGGTCACCAGACGGACGTTATGGACTTCGTCCGTTGAAGAACGGACCTCGGATATGAGATGGTCGGTCTTGGCCGCAACAACCCTCGGGCAGAACGCCACATGCCGGGCGAGATGCTGCATGGTTTGATTCTGACAGTCCAACATGGTCCGGTCTTCTAAAGCGTTTGCAATTTTCAGAACGAAACAATCGCCTGCCTCGGCGGACATGAGGAAGTTCTGATCGCGCTCGCTGGGAAGGGGGGCTGCCGTGGCCTGGATACTGTAAAGATCCTTCACTATCGATGCTGCATCCTGTTCCGTAAACTGCGGTGTATGCTTCAGAATCGACATGGCGATTCGCTTTTCTTTAAAAGATATTACTAAATGGCTTCCATCCGATTTATGCGGCACTTCTTCCAAAAAGTTGACAATAGCGCTCCTGCCGGAACTTTTCAAACCATTTCTCAGGTGCATGCCTCCTCAACGCCGCCAGCGGAAATAGGTAGCATTCAATCGGGGTAATCTGTGGACCCCTTTGAGCTTTCAGCCTTGAGCTTATTTTCATAAATTTTCAAAGTTGAATTCGAAACGCATAAAATCATAGATGTCCCCAATTTCGAACGTCCCCTTTTTTTTTACAGAAAAAACGAACACGCGTTTTCAAAATTAAAAATCGGACCCCTTTAAAGCTAAAAGAAGACTTGACCAAGAGCCCTATTATGGGCTTTAAATTACTAAAAAGGCCATATCCGTTTGTCTAAATCAGTGCCCTATTTAAAACGGAGGTTTTGCATGGAACAAAATGAACAGGTTTATAACAAATTTCAAAAGCATTTAGACAATCAAGTGGTCGGGTTTCCAGCTACCCGGTCTGGAGTTGAGATAAAAATTCTGAAACACATTTTTACACCTGAAGAGGCTGAGATTGCCTGTTGTTTGAGTTACAAATTTGAGCCGCTTAAAACGATTTTTAGTAGAACCGGCCACCTGGTCGATTCACCTGAAGAACTGGAAAAGTGCCTTGATCTTATTCAGAAAAAGGGGGGAATTGAATCCAAAATCAAGAACGGCAAAATGCATTATTGCAACGCACCCCTTGTCGTGGGAATGTACGAATTTCAACTTGAACGCCTGACCCCCGAGTTTATCAAGGATTTCAATGAATATACCTCGGGTAAAAATTTTGGTGTTGCATTTTTAAGTACGAAACTTCCGCAAATGCGCACCATTCCGGTCGCCAAAAGCATTCACCCGCAGCATAATGTCAGCACGTTTGATGAGGTGGCGACGCTGTTGCAACAGGCTGAAGAACCTTTTGTCATCATCAAGTGCATTTGCCGCAAGAAAAAATCGATGGAGGGTAAATCCTGTAAGAAAACGGACCGCCAAGAAACCTGTCTTGCCATCGGCAGCATGGCCCGGATGGTCCTGCTAAGCGGTACCGGCAGAGAAATTACCAGAGATGAAGCGATGTCGATCATCGAAAAGAATCAGAAACAGGGATTGGTGCTACAGCCGTCCAATACGGAAAAGGCCGAGTTCATCTGTTCATGTTGCGGATGCTGCTGTGGGATGTTAAGCGTTCACAAAAACCTCCCCAAACCATTGGATTTTTGGGCCTCAAACTTTCATGCGGTAGTGGACAGGGACACATGCGAAGGATGCGGTGCCTGTGAGAAACTCTGCCAGGTCGGTGCGGTAAGGGTCTCCGACAAAAACCAGCCGGCTGTGGTGGATCTTGATCTCTGTTTTGGATGTGGTGTTTGCGTCCCTAATTGCCCGACCCAATCCATAACCCTTGTGAAAAAGCCTGCCGAAGTAAGACCACCACAAACACGGGAAGATCTTCACGAAATCATAATGGCCGGGAAGAAAGGTCGGCTGGGGAAATTAAAGTTGACAGGCAAACTGATTGTCGACGCTGTCCGAACAGGACATATGAATCTGCTAAAATCATAGAGACAAAAATTCAGAGGGTCAAACCTCAACACTTTTATCCTTGAGGCTTAACCTTACGCTCCGGCTCCCGCCTTTGAACTGTGAGCTATCAGCTATGAGCTGGCGCCAAAGGCGCCCTCCCCTCACAAGAGTCAAACGAAGACCCCTTCGCTTAAAAATCAATAAAGCCAATGATGATAACCTATCATTGGCTTTATTTTTCGATAACAAAAGTTGGTGAGCGGCGCCACAATTATGTCGGCGCTCCTGATAACAGGATTGAAGGTTCGTTTAGAACTTGTCCTAACGCCCCAGGCACAAGACATAAACCTGGTACTTGGACCCGTGGTCGCGCGCTCACCAAAATCTTTGTAGCAGATTATATCCGGCATTAAAAGCACAAACTTTGTGCTTTCTGATTATTTCCCTTTATACTCCCGAACATTAAACGCCTTCCACTCGAGAAGGGGGTGCCGGCTGATACGTTCCTGCAGATCTTTATCAGATGTTAACAATGAAGGAACAATCTCGCCTTTATCAAGTAAAAGATTCAGGAATTCCGTTTCTGAATCCGTGAACGGCAGCACCACAGAGAGCCTATCGCGACATTCTTTGACTAATCGTTTACCGTAAGAAGCTGGCGATTCATCTCCCCCTGCCGGTCTTATGCGGAGCAAAGGGAGCAACTGGTGCGACAGTTCATCAGCTGCCAAGTCAACATCTTGCAAAGAGACCGTTCGCCAGTCTTTGCGATTCATAGCTCCGTAAACGACAAACGCCAGTCTTAATCGCTTTTGCTCCAAATCGTCGTGGTTTAAAAGTTGATGGCTATCGAATAGGTCCCGTCCCTGCTGCCGGGCAAAAAGAGCACAAAGTTTCCCGGCAGCGAGTTCGTGGATATCAAGGACCTGAATGCCCGCGACCTCGTAAGACCCAACCGGATGTGAATTCAACGTGATTGCCGGCCAGAGCGGAATGCGGAACATGAAATTCAAATCGACTTCAATGTTGCGTGACAGTCCCTCAAAGCCTTGATAGCTCAGCCGCCACTTCCCTCCGGTGTGCTCCACCGGTTTTCTTTTGACAGTAAATCCTTCCCGGGAAAACACCGCTTGAACGGCCTTTTCGACTTTGGGACGATCCGCAAGCATTTTTTCGCGTTCGATCGCGCCAACATAATTGAGGTCAATATCTACCGACAGCCGGGGAATGTTGAACACAAACAGGTTCAGTGCAGAACCACCTTTCAGAGCCAATTTCCCTTTGAGAAAAGGATGCGAGTTCAACTTGTTCAGAAGGTTCAGCAGTTGGAACACTTTCTCAATCACATCGGCTTTAAAACCGGTTGCTTCTACAACCGGTAAAATTTCTGATGGTGAAAATATCACAATACTTCTCCCCAGGATTGATTCAGTATTTCATCCGGAACCATCAGGTTCCATTTTTTCACCCAGCGGCCTCCCTTGCGCTTTCCACGTTTTAAATAATGAGGCTGCCGGGGACGTAACCTCTTTAATGGTTTCAGGTGGACATCATCAACCATCAGATCTTCCCTGTGCTGTTCCAGGAAAAAACCCACTTTAGCAGCGGTGGTTGCATTTTCCAGGAGCAGGACATACTTGATGACCTGTTCTATGTCGAAAAACTCAACCGATTCGAGTGACCGCCATATTTCTTCCCAGCTTCCGGTCAAATCCGGACGATCGAGCACATCGACAAGAGTCCTTTCAAGGCCGGTTACACGCAGCTCGGATCCGGAACGCCTGTGACGAAGGACATCGAACATCTCCTTGCCTTTAAGAAGAAGTGGCTGCGGCACCGACACTCTACTGATTTCATAATTACGGAACATAACCGGAAGAGACCTTCGAGCGGATAGGTAGTGCAGTCT
>CBDUUO010000146.1:0-7128 GCA_965370395.1 uncultured bacterium | reverse complement strand
CATCAACTCCGGACTGGGCGAAAGGTTGGGGAGCCAAACATCATAGAAGTTCTTTCTGGCGTAATCCGCCTTCGGAACACCCCGCGGTGGCCGGCGAACCGTACCTACCCTAAGCCCTTCATCCGTTTCCCTGGGGGAACCAAGTTGAACAATCCGGATAGCCATTTTGGTCCCTCCTTTTATTACGATAAGTTGTTGGGTATCGAACAGTGAAATGAAGTGGTCACATCTTAAATATTAAATATTCGTACCTTCCGCAAACATTCATCACTGTATTTTTATCTAAAGCAAGGAATAAAGCCGGTCATGAAATTACAAACTTCCTATTTCGCTACCAGGCACAAAGGAATCACGTCTGACCGTCAGCTTGCTCTGCGAAAGTCCAAAACCACCTTGATAGCGCCACTGTTTTTGTTCTTTGCAGTCTGAACTGCCGTGCGCCACTGCTCTAACGAAAAGCGATGGGTGATCAAGTCATCGATTAAAAGCTTCTTTTTCAGCAGCAAATCTGTTGTGAGATCATAGGTGGATTGTTTAACCCCATTCCACTCCTCCATGCCGTGAGCATAGAGGCCGATCAGGTCAACCTCCTGGTACCAGATCGGCGTCAGATCCACATGCATGGGCTTGAGGCTGACACCAACCAGCACTACAGTCCCACCCGCCCGCGCCCAGCGAATACTGTCCTGCACGGTTTTCTGAGTACCGACGCAATCATAGACCACGTCGAAACCACCCAGGATCATACGGTTTTTGAATTGGCCGGTATAAAGCTTGGCGGAGGTGATCCGGGCGGATGCTTTATAGGGATCTTCCTGAGAGATGACTTCATCAGCACCCAGCTTTTCGGCCATCTCTACCTGTTGGGGGTAACGGGCCATTGCAGAAATGTGACAGCCAGGGGAAAGAGCGCGTACGGCCTGAATCACCGCAAGGCCGATTACTCCACTGCCTAACACCAGAACGTGGTTATCCGGTTCGGGCAAACAGCGCAGGGCGGTGCGCACACCCACTGAGAGTGGCTCGATCATCACAGCCGTCTCATCATCCAGCTCATCCGGCACTTTATAGACCATGGACTCATGAGCGGTGAAACCGTCCCCCCAACCACCGCCCACACCTTCGCATCTCAGGTCCTGAGAAGAATTTTCACAGAGCGTGGGATTGCCTTGACGGCAGTGACGACAGAGTGGCTCGATTTCCTGGTTGAAACAGTTGGCTTCCGGGTGGTCTAAAATCACGCGGTCGCCCACCTTCACAGTGGTCACACCGGCCCCCACCTCGGCCACTTCGCTCAACACCTCGTGCCCCATGTATATGCGTTCGGTGCCCGGAAGAGCGGCAGGGCTTATCCTGGGATCGGCCTCGACAAAGAGCAAATGCAGGTCACTGGCACAGATGCCGCACATTCGGTTGCGCATCCTGACCCAGCCGGGGCCGGGTAACGGTTTCTCCGGTACATCCACGAAGCGGGTGGGAGATAAGCGCGAATAAATCACCGCCGGCCAAATCGGCTGCAGCGCTTTGGTCAGCAGTATTTTGGGAATACTTTTCTCAAAATAAATCGTACGCATCCCTTATTCTCCTTTTTCTCCTGAGATACATTCGGCCAATCAGCACTCAATCTGAGTGCAAGGCCGCCTTCCCGTCCTTATAAGCGTGGCGTTATATCAAAGCCATTAAACCTTTTTTGCTGAATTTTCACAATAAAATTTGTGGGGAAATAGGGACGCCTATGATTTTATGCGTTCACAAAAGGGATTCGTCTTCATTCTTGACAGCTTAAGCCGGAAAACGACGGTTCATGGCCCCGGGAGGACGACTCAGGCCGGAAAACGACAAATCACTTTGAGGTTAGAGAATAATATGTCCGCACGGTCACCGGATTTGATGGGTTTAAAATTGATTGTAGTGGTCAGGAATATCGGTTTCGGTTCGTACAAAACCTGTGGTATACTCAATCATAGCTCAAGATAGAGATCGCGCATCCGCATTCTTTAAAACGGTTGCCGTTAAAAAAAAGAAAAGGGAAATTATTTCTTGCGATATGAAGGTCCCATATATCGGCCGCCGAGTGAAGCAGACAGTCTTTTAATCCAGGCCACGGTGGGTTGCCCACACAACAAGTGTACCTTCTGTATGGTCTATAAAAAGGGCCCGCTATACAGGATAAGGCCTGTAAAAGAAATCTGCGAGGACATCGATGAAGCCTGTGATATCTATGGGGAAAAGATGAAATCTATCTTTTTCCCGGCAGGCAATTCCATTGCCATGCCCGCCCGTGATCTCGCTGCGATATGCCATTACAGTATGGCGAAATTTCGGGGTCTTCAAAGGATCACTGTATACGGATCATCCCAGTACATTGCCAAAAAGGGTTCGGCCGATCTGGCTATGCTCGGAGAGGCCGGCCTGAGTCGGATTCATGTAGGGCTTGAAAGCGGTGATGATGTCATTTTAAAAAGGGTGAAGAAAGGAACAAACGCCTCGGAACATATAAAAGCAGGTAAAATGGTAAAACAAGCGGGCATGGAACTCAGCGAATATGTCATCCTTGGGATAGGTGGCGTGGAAAGGTCGGAGATTCATGCGCTGAAAACTGCCGAGGCGATCAATGAAATTGAACCGGATTTTGTGCGTCTGCGAACGCTTGTGCCCAAAATCAATACGCTTTTATTGCACGAAATTAAAAAAGGCCGGTTTCAACTCCTTTCACCCTACAGGGTATTGAAGGAAACCAGACGATTGCTCGAAAACCTCCATTGTCAAACCAGCTTAACCAGCGATCACTACACCAACTATCTGAATCTGTCAGGAAACCTGCCCGAAGAAAAGAACAGGCTTCTAAGTGAGATCGACCGGGCTTTGAACTGGGAGCCGGACCGCTTTCGCCCTTTTTTTATAGGGACCCAGTAGCCGGCAAAAGTTTTATTTTCTGCTTACGCTTGCGGAAATCCTTGGCCGGATCGACCCAGTGGCGTAAGGGGGACGGGCTTAGGGGGACGCCCATAAAATTATAAGTTTATAGAAAAGAGTCGATCAAAGAAAGGGCCGAAATCAATCGGAATCGGTGTCCGGCTTCGCCAGGTATCAGCGGAGAGAATTAAGCGGGAAAATGGTGTCGCGTCTTGAATAGTGAATAAAATTTATAAATCACCATTTAAGGTAAGACAGCATCTCCCTAAAAGAAGATAAAAGACCATGAATTTTCTCAACACCTTGACTTTTTTTATTATTGCAGTACAATTATTACAAAACAATAATTGAAGTGCAATAATGATGTCTAAAAATCCGTTTATCATTTCTGTGATCCCGCCTGAAGCGCCGTTTTGCAATCGCTCCCACGAGCTGCGGCAACTAATCTCATATGGTTCAGCCGGAACTAATGTCGTAGTTTTTTCCCCGCGGCGGTTTGGTAAAACGTCGCTTGTTAAAAGGGTTCAATCAAACCTTGCACAGAAAGGGATGCTTACTCTTTATGCGGATTTTTTCGGGGTCACATCCATTGACGATGTCGCTGCAAGGATCGCAAAGTGCGTGTATGCATTTATTCTCGGCAATGAGCCGATGATGAAAAAGGCCATCCGGCTTCTAACAGCTTTCCGGCCGGTCTTGAAACCTACCGAAGACGGAAGTTTTGCTGTCAGTATCGAATCAACCGGGCAAAATATACAGGGCATAGAGTTGCTGGATAAAACCCTTGATGATCTGGGCCTATTCATGGATCAGGTCGGGCCTGAAAACGTTCATATTGTTTTTGATGAATTCCAAGAAATTACAGAATTAAGAGACAAGGGGATTGAAGGAACGCTTCGGTCACATATTCAATTTCATCGTCCATCATATTTTTTTGTCGGTAGTCGCCGTCATATTCTATTGGGTATGTTCAATGAAAAAAGTCGGCCCTTCTATCAGAGTGCCCAGCTGTATGAACTAAAAAAATTGCCCCATGACGAGCTGGTCGGATATCTAATAGCTCAATTTAAAAAGGGCGGTAAACGCTGTCCTGAAAAAAACGCAGAAAAGATTTCCTTGCTATCACTACAGAATCCATACTATGCGCAAAAACTGGCTCTGAACGTCTATGAAGTCTCCGGCAAAGTGGTGCACGAGAAAGATATCAAAGGGGCGCTCGAATTAATGATCGACAACGAGATCTTTTTTTACCAGGCGATTCTCCAGGCCCTGGCACCGCGACAGATCGCCCTGCTCCGAGCTCTGGCAGTTGAACCGTCAAAAACCTTACTGTCAAACCGTTATATCAGCAGGCATGATCTGGGATCTATTGGAGGGGTTCAGGCAGCCCTGAAAAAGCTGAGGCAGCTGGATCTAGTCGAAAAAGATCCTGACAGCAGATACCAGATGGTGGATCCAATTTTTAGGATGTGGCTGCAACAGCTGTAAAAATGCTGCCCCGAATGACAAAGACTATGAGGACCACTTGTCTACGACTCGCCGCACCTATCTCAAAAAAAATGAAGCACTTCAGTGTACTTCTGTGAAAATCCGTGGTTAAAAAAAGAAAAAAATCAGATCCATTGATATCGGTATTAGACCGCGCTTTAGACCTCGGCGAGTTCATATCGTATGGCCGTTCATGGGATTTTGTCCGAAGTCTGGAAGATGCTAAGCATAAAATCGATGCCCTGGTGAAGGATGGGAATGCCGAACGCGCCGTCAGTCTGTATGAAATATTTCTTTCCGGCTGTTATGAAAAGGCTGACGAAATTGACGATTCCGGCGGTGACCTGGGCATGTTCTTTGAAGATTTATTTTGTGCATGGATCAACGCCAGGCAAAAGGCAAAATATGATCGCGAAGAAACCGTTCAAAATATTCTCAGATGGATGGACAATGACGATTATGGATTTTGCTATAATATTGAAAGCAACGTGGTTAAAGCGCTGAATAAAGGATCGGTGAAGTTGTTTGAGGCTGCAATCAAGTCCCGATTTGAGAAAGCCTTTGCCTCTGTAAACGAAAGTAAATGCAAGCGGATTTCTGATTACCCCTTCGAAGTTAGAAAAAATATATCCGTATTGAAAGGTATTTACACGGAATCAAAAAATACCAACGCTTATTTGGCTCTCTGTGAAAAGACGGGAACAACGCCCACGGACTGTGAAAATATAGCCAACATTTACATGGTGAAACGCAATTATCAAGATGCGCTGAGTTGGGTTGAAAAAGGCCTGAAGCTGGAGAAAAAAGGCAACTGGGGTAATCAATCCAGTTTCGGATTAACAGGACTAAAACAGGACCTATTAAACAAGCTTGGACGTCGGGAAGATGCACTTGATCTTGCATGGGCTGAATTCAAAAAGCATCCCTCGAATTTTTCCTATGAAAAGCTAATGAAATTCGTTGGTAAAAAAGATGTAAAGCACTGGCATCAGCAAGCCCTTGAGAAAGCCAAAGATGCATCTTTGTCTGGTTTGATTGGTATTTGTGTAAAAACCAAGGAATGGGAGATACTTGCCGAGCATATTTCCTCTATTGATACCGAACTGCTTGAAGAGCTCAGCCATTACACCACCGAAAGGGCAGCTAAAGGCCTGGCAAAAAAGCACGGACTGGCAGCGGCAAAAATTTATACTGCCTTGGGGATGCGCATCCTTAAAAAGGGAAAAAGCAAATATTACCAATACGCTTTGGAACATTTCCGGCATGCTTGCAAACTCTATCAAAAAGCCTGTCGGGATCAGTTGTGGATGGACCTTGTTGAAAGAGTACGGAGGGATCATTCCCGCAAATACAGTTTTATCGGTGATTTCGAGGAAATAGTGGATAGACGTCCGCTGAAAAAACCTGAATCCTTTGAAACAAGGGCACTGAAGCGATGGAAAAAACAAATATCATAACTGCGCGAAAGAAGGGGGTCGCGTCTACATTCTTGACAGCTCCCCGGTTGAATCCCATCTTCGATGGGGTTGCAAGGCAACATTCAACAGGGCAAGTAAGCCGGAAAACAAGCCGCCTTCGTTAATACTACGGCGCACAAGCCCGTCTTCGCTCTACTGGGCTTCGCCGCGACTGGCATTTCAAAGTCTCAGAAGGACGATTGAAGCCGGAAAGCATCAAGTTCAGAATTTTGCAAAATTTCAATTATAATGCCTTCAAATAAATTCATAAAACACAGCAAGATCTCAAGCGGCCAATATAACGTTTCTATCAATTTACGCGGTATCCCTAATTCAGAAAAATTCCAAGACTTAGAAAGAATACTTAAAGAGATCTCCAATGACTGTGACGATGATATTGGTGATGTTTACAAATACGATGGCAATAAACTCACCTACACATCCGAGACGATATTTCCCCCTAAAAGATATGTTAATAAACAAAAGGTACTCATTGTATTTGGCAACCCCGCCTTTCATAGTATAAAAAAGAAAATGTTCTTTTTCTCGAGAGCTAAAAACCAGAGACATGGCATGTGGGCTAAGCTTGAAAAGGCAAATTTAATTAAGCCAGTGCGCATAAATGATGATGATCTAATGCTCGCAAGAAAGCGGGAGGCGAAAGAAAGAAAAAAAATGATTTCATCAGGCCAGGCATCTGAAAAATATTGTCTTGGCCTTACTACGTTTTATTCATTTCCCACTCCTGTGCGAGGTAGGTTTCGAGATGTTCAAGGTGCTGAGAAGCTCTTTAGACCGATTTTGAAAAAGATAATCATACCATTCGAGATTAACAGGATTTTAGCATATTCTTTTACGCAAAACGCCATTTTGGTCTTCGTTCAGAAAAGCTCATATGAAGCATTTAAACAGCACTCTGATCAAAGCGCCCTATTTTGGCCGGTTCGAGGGGAAAACTCTGGTGGCGAGTATCTATCGCAGCTGCTAACGAAGAAAGATAGAAGTAGGGAGACATCATAAATATAAAAATATCTTTTTGAAAAAAGAAAAAATTAGGGCCGCTCGTGAAATATTGAAAACCTGAATTGTTTCTGCCCTAGCCGCCGAATCCAAACCTCTTGACCTTAAAGCCGATTATTTTATATTGTTGCCAACCAACCTGAACACGCGCTAACCCAAATTTAGAGGTAGCCATAATCAAGGAAAGGTTCAAAGGTTCTGGGTTCATAGGTTCAGGGTTAAACCGATTATATAAATTGCTAAAACG
>CBDUUO010000145.1:0-7133 GCA_965370395.1 uncultured bacterium | reverse complement strand
CACCTTGCATTTTCGCCTGTTAGAATATCTGGCAAACGGAACATATTTATGACAACCGCTATAAACCATTATTCCTTCAGCATGGCGATATAGATATGGTCCCATTGTTCGACCTGGGCTCTGAAGGCCAGAATCCCACCCGCTGAACAGGACACATCGTGATTCATTTTTGTTTGCGTATTGATCGCCTGCTCTTTCTTTTGCTCGACATCCACCATATAAATCGGGTTGTAGGCCTGATGGTCATTTTTCACATATATGATTCTTTTACTGTCCGGCATCCAGGCCGGTCCCCGTTCGGTATCCGGAATCACATTGAGCGCCGCGACCTTTTGTGCCAGCGCTGCGCCTTCGACCGGGTCGGAACCATCCGCGGCGATGACGACGATGCACCAGACCTTGGGGTTATTTTCCAGGTTATAATTTGAGTAAAAGGCAATTTTTTTGCCGTCCGGTGACCATACCGGCCTTAAGTCATCATAGTTCCAGTGGGTCAGGGCCTTCAACGTTTGTGCCGGTCGGTTGATGTCTTCGATCATGAAAATATCGTGATTTTCGTTACTGCCGTAAATCATCACGATCTTTTCACCGTCCGGTGACCATTGCGGATACAAAAAAGTCTTGTGTCCGTTTGTTAGTTGGGTCACCTTGCGCGAGGCCAGATCCATTAAATAAATATCTGCTTTGCCGGTGCGCCCGGACACAAACACCAAACGGTCCGCTACCGGACTCCAATGCGGATGGCTGTCTTTGGCTTCATCGTCGGTCAGGCGAATAGGACTTTTCTGGCCCAGGGCCGGAAGCAGATAGAGATCATAATTCCCGCTGCCGCCGTTGCTCATAAACACCAGCCGGCTTTCATCCGGCGACCAGGCAATCCCCGCATTGTAGCTGATATCTTCAACGATATCGGCAAACAATGAATCCATTTCCCTGTCTTCCCTGAACCGCCGGTGATATATTTTCTGCAGTATCGAGCCGTCAGAACGGGAAATGATAATTTCGCGTTTGTCTTCGATGCTGCGTTCAAACGCCATCAGTTTGCCGGTCGGTGACCAGATGGGATTGGAGTCATTGTGGCCCGCAGTAATATCGGTAAAGGCTCGCACATACAGCGGGTCTATTTCAGGGGCTGCAACCGTAAAATCCGACCAGTCGATCTCCGACAGACCTATCCCGAATTCTTTTTCTGCGGCTGAAATGTCGGATTGATCCGACGGTGCATCGATGTTGGATTTATCCGACTGCGAATCCAACGATTCCGATACACCCACCACTTCCCCGTCTTCAGCCGTATCTACCGGTTCCTCGCTATCCGGTTGATCCTCATTGGATTGCGCATCATCAGCGGCATCATCAGTAGCGGGTCGTTTCTGCTCAACCGGTTTGGGATTGGTCGCGGTCCCTTCACTATCCGAATCACCACCATTGAGACCATCGTCAGATACCTGTTCGATGGAGGCATCCTCGATCTGCTCATCCGCCCCGGATGCCTCATCATTGGAACCGGAACCAGAGTCATCCGCAGCCACTCCGAGGCTCCAGGTCATAGCGGTCACCAACAGGATAAAGCCAAAGGTCCGGATTACCGTCCTTAGATTCAAATCCCGAACCTCCCGTTAGGTTAGATTCTTTATCTGATCCCAGTATTTTCTGGCCGCATTGCGGGTCTTGACAAAGCTGGCCTTTGCCTCCAGGTTTTTGGGAAAGAAGTCAAAGTATTCCTGCCATGCCAGATTGGCCTTTTCTATCAGGGCCTGTTTTTGGGTTACCAGGTATAGCTTGTGGAACGAGAGCGCCCGGTAATAATAGGTATCGTGCACGGCCTCATCGAAATGACGGCTCGGGAAAAATCGCGTATTTTGCTTGGCGATCGAAAGGTTTTTGACGGCCTTTGCAAAATTGCTGGCTGCCGCTTTTTTATTCTTTGCCAGCACTTGAATCCCCTTTTCATAGTAGGCATGACCCAGATTGGTATAAGTAACGGCAAACTGTTTGTAGATAATTTGCTGATTTTGCGGCAGCGACAGTACGTTTTCAAACTCGCGAATGGCGGCATCGTAATCATTTTTTTCGTCCATATAGAGCTGAGCGAGTCTGTGATGGGCATCGGAATAATCCGGATTACCTTTTTCGGTGCCGGAATAGGCTGTAATGGCAGCATCGATGTTACCGCTTTGCTCGGCCGCCTTTCCCATTTTCATATAATCTTTTAAAAATACGATCTTTTGGGATCCGGTGAGATTGAGTTCCGGCTGATTAAATTCCACGACCTGCTCCCAGTCGCGATAGTCACTTCCGGCCGAAAGTTTGATCTTGCGGAACCCGAAATTTACCAGTTTGCCATCCAGAATGGGTGTCTGACCGATCTTGACGCCATCAACGAAAACGTCCGCTCCGGACGGCAGGGACTCCACTTTGAAAATCGCGTTGGCCATCTCGAGGAAAAATTCTTTGGCCTGATTATTCGCATCCACGCTGACCGTATCCTGCATCGGCTGATATCCGTGACGGGAGAGCAGGATCTCGTATTCTTCATACAGGTTCAGCGGAATCTTCACCTTTCCCTTGGATCCGGTGGTCCCCACCCAGGTGTTGTTCAGGTATACGTTAACGCCCCACAGTGGCTTATCATCCGGCGGCAGCCCGCCTCTGGCGGATAACATAATGGCAGCCTTTTCGGTGTCGCGTTTCTCATCCAGGTAAAAACGCCGAACGACCCGGTCGCCGATTTTAATTTCGGCGGTTTCATCCAAGTTGGCAACCTCAGCCCATGAAGTCGATTCATCGGTTTCAATGACCCGCAGGGTTCCGGCTTCATGGTACCCTTTTATCCGGCCGGAGCGGTCCTGATCGCTGACCATGTATCTGAATTGACTCCCCCGTCGGATCCGGTAGTTTGATTTCCCAAGGTTGATGCGGTATCCCTGTTCATCGATTGCAGCGATCGTTCCTTCGAAGGGGAATTGATCGATAATGCTGTTGGCGATCAATTTGGCGGTATTGCGGATATTCTTTTTCTTGCGGGCCTTGTTTATCTGGCTGAGAAATCTATTTCCGTCCGCGGCAATGACCGTGGTTTCAATCGTCATCCCGCTGTCGTCTTTGGTGACACTGCCTGAAATGATCATATCAACAGATTTTATCAGGGAGGTATGTTGCCAGCCCTTGGTGGATACGGTTTCCATGTCAAGGCCGGTCTTCAGCATCATCTCGCGCAGCTGCGGTTTGGGTATCTCGTGAAAGCACCCATAGGCAAACAGATTGCTGCTGATTTCATCTTCGATCTCACCGAGAATTTCAGTCAAATCCTCATTCGGTGAGTCGCTCACAAACCCGTAAAGCCCGACTTTAATCGGTTTGGGTGTGGCCGGGTAAAAATACCGCTGCACGTTGGCTTTGCTTCGAAGCCGGACAGTCGTTTCCCATTGTTCGGGAATATAACCGGAGGCGGTGAGTTTGAGTTTGACATCACCTTGAGATCCAGCCATATAATAGGTATATTCACCTCTGGCATTGGTTTTGCCCACCGCTTTATCGTTGATACTGACTCCGACGCCCCGAATTCCCCTGGAAATGCCGTAGGCTTCAGTAAGGGCTGCAATTGAAAGCTTTGCTTTTTTATTGGTTTTCGCCGCCGGCGCAACGGCCGCCTGTGCGTCCTGGGATTTCGGTGACACTTTTTTGGCTGCCTTGCGGCTGCGTTTTTTATACAGCACAATTTCAAAGCGCTGCCCCGGTTTTGCCCGCACCGCCTTCTTCCATTCGCCATAGCCTTTCTTGGCAACACGCATTTTAAGGCCTTTTTGGGGCATACGGCCATACTCGTGCACATACTCTCCGCTTACGTCAGTGGTGCCCGCAGTTTTATTCGCAATTTTGATGGTCGCCTCTTCTATCAGCTCACCATCCTCATCATCTATGACAACCACCGTGAAAAATTTGGTCGCCTTGAGTTCGACCGTAAACGGGTAAACTACGACAGTCCTGTCTTTTGAAAGCTTGGTGACAAACGAGTCTTCCCAGGGCTCTATCCGGTAACCCTCAGCTTCCTTATGAACAGATATCCGAACCTCCTGTCCGGGCTGTCTTTTGATGCGATGATTAAAACGCCCATTGGCGTCGGTGGTTCCTATTTCATTTCCATCTAAAAGAACTTTTGCCTTTGTGGCCGGTTTGCCATCCAATGTGGCTTTGATCTCTATATCGAGATCGACCTGTTTCATGGCATTGCAGGCCAGGATCAACATTGAAAAGATGATCAATAAGACGACTTTTGTGGTGGACTTGACCATTGTGTGTTCCTCCTAAAATGTCTTTCGCCCGGAGTGGGATGACCGTATTACAGGTGCGCTGTGATTCGATCAGTTGGCAACATTACCCCTCAGGAGTTAAAATTTGCGCGATGTGATGACAAATATTATGAAGATTACATGCCGGGTGGTTGGATATTTACTTCTCCTGGATTAATGATTTTATCGGCGTCGGAAGTAAGGCTTTCGATTGATTTGCGTTTGCCTTCGTCAATTTTTTTGAGCTTAAACGCTAATTTTTTGCGGGTGCTGCCTTTTATTTCCACGGTCTCGGTTTGAGTTTCATACCCGATTCGGGTGGCCTCAACCCGATACTTTCCCGGTGCCAGGGCATCTTTTTCAGATTCAAATTTTCCCTTTTCATTTACAGTAGCAGTGAGGGAGGCATTTTCCAACTTGGCGGTGGTGTTCATCATAAGAACGACAGTGTCCTTCGGACTTTCTCCCTGGACCGGCTGCATTTTGTCGTCAACAAGCTCAACTGTGCCGTATATCTTTGCCGCACAGGCAGTTAGAAGGAAGGCCATCG
Source organism: uncultured bacterium (assembly GCA_965370395.1). Classification (GTDB taxonomy): domain Bacteria; phylum Desulfobacterota; class Desulfobacteria; order Desulfobacterales; family JAHEIW01; genus JAHEIW01. Next base: position 2,291 of record CBDUUO010000145.1, on the reverse strand, counting down.
CAGCCAATAAGATTAAGAGATGTGGTTTGCAACGCATGGTTTTCTCCTCTCGTTATAAAACGTGCATCTTTGCCCGCAGGCAGGATTGCGTATCGGTGTAATGATATCGTGTTATTTCTTTTTTACCTTTTTTTCCTGGATAACAATTTGCTTGGTTATTTTTTTGATCCTCAGCTGGGTTGTATCCATATCCGCTTTGGTTTCAATTTCATCGGATTCAACACCGAGCCTTCTGGTTTTCAAATTCGCAATGCGCTTAATGTTGTTTTCCTTATTGCCCAAATTCGAATTGTCGATGGCCTCCAGTTTCTGAATTTCCACCCAGATATCCGCTTTCTTCACGAGGACGCCGGCCAAGCCCTTATTATATTTGGCATATTTATTTTTTAGAATTTCCCGTTCTTTTCTCAATCCGGACAGTTTCAGTTTTTCTTCGGCCAGATTTGCATTCGCTTTGGCCCGTTTGAGGTCAAATTGCGCTTCTTTAACATCCGCTCGCATGGAAGCCGGCACCTTCCGATAAAGGCTATCATCAGATTTTTTATTCGAACCGGTAATTTTTGACACGCCCGGAACTTTTTGCATTGTCGAGCATCCTCCAATAAAGGCCAGCGCAATCAAAAGTGTCAGAATGGTACGCAAAAACCGTTTCATCATGATTTCCTCCCTGTTTGATTAGTTTTTATGGCGGTATGGTTGTTCAAAATTTTGACATGGTTTGACTTAAACATGACATCCGGGAACAGAAAATGGGTTATGATAAGTATCGGTAAAAATTTATTTTACTTTACCTTTTTTTCAGCGCAAAATTATAAATAATTAATAATAATTACAGTGAGTTGTGATTGGAGAATGCGGATTCATAATTTTGCGTTGTGGCCTGATGATCAGCGGTTAAAACCGTATGGATAACCAAAATTAAGCAACGCAATCAGCGTCAATAGATATCTATTTATATTGCTGCAATAAATGTGCCTTGGAAGCATGAAAAAAAAGGGGAAAAGATGCCAGGCGAGGTCACTATCGATGGGACTCGTACCAGAGCCCCTGCCAGCTCATGGCGGAAAACGACAGCTCATGGTTCCAGGAGGACGATTCATGGCGCAGGCAGACAAGTCATGGAGGAGCTTAACAACAAGTGTAACAGGCATCCGGTGCCCCGGTTTGGCGCAAAGCGCCAACCTGGTCCTGCATTAACGCGATCAAAGGAGATATGACAAGCCCGACCCCATTACGAATGATTGATGGGATCTGGTAGCAAATGGATTTACCGATGCCCGTGGGCATAAGAACGAAGGCATCTTTTCCATCGATTATTTTTTGGATTACTTCGAACTGGTGTTCGCGGAATGTATCATATCCGAAGTATTTTTTTAGGATTTGCTGGGGCTGCATAATTCACTGCGAATGAATTGTTTCTTTCTTTTTGCCGGAAGCGGTTTTTGGGCGCTTTTACATAACCAATTTTTCGTTTCGGTTTCTCGTCCTCCTCCAATAGTTGCTGTATGGCTTCGAAAATAATTTGAAATTGTTTATCAGACTTTCCTTCCATGGCAATGATTTTTTGCTTTAATTCTTCCTGGCTGATGGACATTTGCCTTAGCTTGATAAACACACGCATGATTTGAATGTTAACTTGAATTGCCCGATTGCTGTGGAGTACACTTGAAAGCATGGCGACACCCTGTTCCGTGAAAGCCATGGGTGCGTATCGAAGTCCTCCCCAACTTGAGATCACAATTTGTGATCTCAAGTTTTCAAACTCTGTCTTCGTTAACTCAAACATAAAGTCTTTAGGAAAACGTTTCTTATTTCTTCTAACTGCCTGCTTTAGAACTCGATTCTCAACCCCATAAAGAGTCGCAAGATCCCTGTCCAACATTACTTTTGCACCTCTGATAAGGTGTATTTTTTCAGCAATTCTATCTATTTGCACAATATTCGGCATGTGCTTAATTTCTGGATTTAGACTTAACTGAAAATTGTTTAATTTTTGGAGGTCACAAATTGTGACCTCCAATTAACCTATCGATAGACATCGCGGCGGCGGCTGATTTTGACAACCCAGACGGTGAGAAGATCGTCCTGAATGGAATAAACGATGCGATAATTCCCCTGCCGGATCCGATAGCGCTCCTGGCCGGTAAGCTTTTCACAATCCTGAGGGCGTGGATTTTCTTTAAGGCCTTCGATGCGCTTGGTAATGCGCCGGAGGTCCTTTCTGGGAATCGGGTCGAGGTCTTTTATTGCGGAGCGCTTAAAAAAGATTTTATATGCGGCCATCGCGTTTG
>CBDUUO010000144.1:0-7136 GCA_965370395.1 uncultured bacterium | reverse complement strand
TGGGGTTGACCGGTATCCCGACATCTTTTAATTTGTAAAAAAAATCGACGAACATAAATCAAGCTTCGCTTAAGGTTCCAGGTTCAGGGTTTAAGGTTCAAGGTTGATCTGATGGCTTCATATTTCTGGTAAAGACCGTGAGCCGTGCGCCCTGCGCCGTACGCCATCTAGAGCGCCCCTCTGCTACCAATCATGCTTTGGGCCTTATGCAGATCCTGGCTCTTTTTAAAAAGGACACCCAGATAGGACAAATCACCCTTTTCCAGTTGTTTGGGTTTAAAATCAGGGTCAGCCTTGAGGGCCCGAATCCAGTTGATCAATTCCCGCGTGGCCGGCCGCTTTTCAATGTCACTGAAACCCCGCACGGCATAAAAAGCGGTAATCGCATTTTCCAGCAAATCGGAATCGATCTCCGGAAAGTGCACCGTGATAATTTTGTGCATCATCTCGGGCTCAGGAAACGCAATATGGTGAAAATTGCAGCGCCCTAAAAACGGATCGGAAAGGTCTTTTTTCGCGTTTGAGGTAATAATAATTACCGGGCGGTGTACTACCGTAATGGTTTTATCGATTTCAATGATATCAAATTCCATCTGATCCAGAACATCCAGCATGTCATCCTGAAAATCGGTATCGGCTTTGTCGATCTCATCGATCAGCAGAACCGTTCGCACATCTGAGGTAAACGCCTGCCCGATTTTACCCATCCGGATATAATCTTCTATTTTGCTGACATCACGGGTTGAATCGCCAAAGCGGCTGTCGTTGAGTCGGGTCAGCGTGTCGTACTGGTACAGTGCCTCAATAAGCTTCATGCTGGATTTCACATTAAGCACAATCAAAGGCATCTTTAAGCTTTCAGCGATCGCATGGGCCAGCAAGGTTTTACCGGTACCGGGCTCCCCTTTCAACAGCAGCGGCATTTCCAAAGTCATGGATATGTTTACGATCTTAGCCAGTTCGTCATCGAGGATATAACGTGTCGCACCTGCAAAAGTTTTATTCGTATTTTCAGTCATTCGCTACCTCACCATATTTAGTTGTAAATTTTTATCTATTGATTTTTAATAAAGCTTAAAAAATTAATCACGAAAACACAAAATAAAGCTGGGAGGCCAGAAAGCCTGGAAGCTCACAAGCTTTCGAGCCTTCAAGCATTCCAGCTTCCCAGCCTTCCAGCCTTCTGACTATGCCCTATGAGCTGTGAGCTATGAGCTTTACTATATTCTTTGCCGTATCCGTTGCGAGACTTCCTGTGTCAATTTCAACACCTTCATTGCCAGCCCTTTACTTAACGACCCGGCCCCGCAACTGGGAGTGATCAAAGATTGGGATATCAGTTGATTTGAATCAATGCCCAGCTTTTCGACCTGCGCCGCTTTTTCCTTCCACTGATTGACCAGGGACTCGGTGGTTGCGTTTTCCAGTTCATCTGCTTTCAGGGTCGGCACCATCCCCCAGGCGATAATTTTGCCTGCATCCAGAAATTCTTTGATCTGGTCTGAATACAGGATAAACCGATCAAAATAGGAATAAGCGTCAAAGCTGACGATATCCGCAGCTGAATCCAGAACCAGCGACCAGTCCGTATTGGCACAAACATGCACCCCGGCAAGACCGCCTTCTGCATGCACAGCGGCAATAACCTCTTCAAGGCTTTGGACAATTCCATCCCGGGAAATACTGATAAACGCAGATGATCCAAAACCGGCCAGGGCGGGCTCATCGAAGAAAATAATGACCGGGCAGCCAAAACGGCTTAACTGCTGTACCTGCCAGCGGGATTTCAATGCCAGCAATTTCACAGCGGCATCCTTTACCTGCTCATCGTAAATAATGGCCTTTTTGTTTTGATCCGATATTCCGGTACAGAAGGTAAATGGCCCGGTAACCTGGCCCTTGACCGCAACCGGGGGGGTGGAAAGGCGCTTTAGGCTCTCAACAAAGACAAAAAAACCCCTGGCGGTGTCTTCACTCAATACAAACCTGGACTCAGACAGGTCGGTGTGGCCTTCTACAACAGCCAAATAGTCTTCGTAGAACTTTAATATATCATTATCAAAGTCATCTTGATCGGTATCAATGTATACCCTGTCCCCTGTCGAGCAAATCCCCGGCAACCCCGGCATGAATTGGGCGACCATTCCTTCTTCTTTGTGCGCCGGAAGCTGAATCCACAGGGGGATCTGCGGCGTGTATTCCAATACAAGCTGACAGGCCTCGGCATGATCCGCCAGAGGCAGACTACCGATCAACGCCGGGAGGCCCCGGGGCCGAAATGGGCTGTCCATGGTTAAAGCTCCTTTAAACTGATAAATTTAACACGTGCTTTGTTGTTTTTCAAGAATTAGATACCGGTTATTGGTTGCCTGTTGCAAGCGAAGGTGTAACTGATTATCATAAGTCAAGCAGATTACAGACCATTTGGATTTCTACGCTCTAAATCTGAAAAGATTGACACAAAAATAGGCCGATGTTATAGTCAGACTCCCGTTCGGGGCAAATTTCATTTTCGGCGATGGACTTGCCAACACTAAATACAATTTTCCAGAGGTTTTTCCGTGGCAGATATCATCTCCCTTGATAAAAAGCTTGATCTGGCCAAAGATAAAAAAACGGCTTTAATTCGAAGGCGCAAGGTATTGGCCGTACAAAAGGTGTTTCAGTGTACCCATTGCTCGCTGAAATGCGAAAAATGCGGTATCCAAATCGAGCATGTCCCTGGAGCGGGTGAAAAGTACCGCCGAAATCTGAGCATCCCCTACAACTTCTGTAGGGGATGCTCCGAAGAATATTTAGAGTATATCGAACGCCTAAAAGGCCGGGGGGATTCCGACTGTTACTGGCACAACGAGGCCTGGATTGATGCCTGGGCGAAATGGATTGAATATCAAAGCAGTGTTGACCGCTATATCAAATCAAAAGAATTCAAACAGCTGCTTGATGAGTTGAAACAGGCCAGGCCTGAATAATTAGGAGGTATTATGTTTGGAATTGGAATGCCGGAACTGATTATCATATTGGTAATCATTCTGATTATATTTGGCGCCGGGAAACTGCCTGAAATCGGAGCCGGAATGGGGAAAGCCATCCGAAATTTCAGGGGTGCGTCAGACGAGGAAGAAAAAAAAGACTCTGAAAAAATTGAAGAGGAAAAGAAGACCTGATCCGACAGCGGATTGATTTACGATTGGCGCCAGGCAAGGCCTTTCCATCACCGGGCAGCTAATCACCGGAACAAACTGCCCGGTTTTAAACTCACCAATGTTGAGCTTCCGATAATTACAAAATCTCCCCCAAGTTGACCCAGCCAACCAAGCTCAAGTTTTAATGACCCATCAAAGAATCTTTCGGCCGGTTATACCGGTTGTCATAAATATGTTCCGTTTGCCAGATTTTCTAACAAGCGAAATGTTTGTAAAAATGAAGAAAAATTATTAGAGCGTTTGCATCAGGCCATATTGGAGGTTATCGACAACCCGCAGAAGACACAATAAACTACCGCTATCGGAACGTTATTTTGACAAACGCTCTAGGCGGCAGGAAGAAATGAATCTACTAAAACGGAATGTCATCATCCTCGGGGGCCTGAATCGGGGAACTCTCAGAATCAGAAGCCAATGCACCACTTGTCGCTCTATCCCCGGGGCCGGCATCCCGTCCGCCAAGGAATTGAACATCAGATGCAACTATTTCGGTGGTATACCTTTTGTTGCCATCCCGGTCTTCCCATGAACGGGTCTGGATCCGCCCCTCAATATAAACTTGCCGGCCTTTCGAAAGGTATTCGCCACAAATTTCACCCAGCTTGCTCCATGCAACAATTCGGTGCCACTCGGTGCGCTCTTTTTTTTCACCCGTATCCTTATCTTTCCACTCCTCGGATGTTGCAATGTTGAAATTTGCAACCGCCACACCGCTGGGTGTGTAACGAACCTCGGGGTCACCTCCCAGCCGACCGACTAAAATCGCCTTGTTTATTCCTGCCATTTTTCCCTCCCCTCAATTCCACCAATTTTTCATCTCAAAATTGATACAGGATTCATTCCTGCATGTCAATCCATCCTTGATTTTCATTCTTGAATGAACCTTTTTCGCTTTGTTCTGATGAGTTGCGTTCTCCGCAGGTTTACTTCCTCAAGGTACCAATCAATGCAATGAAAACACATTTACAAATACAAATGCTCTTGCTAAGAAGTTATTTTGCTGTCAAAGAAGATAGAACGTTAATATGGATAATTGACATTAGCAACAAATATTATACCCAGCCATGAGAACAAAAGAATTTTCCGGGCTTCCCAGGAAGGGATATGTATATGTGGTTCTGGCAGCAATTATCTGGGCAGCGTCAGGAACAGCTGCAAAATTTTTATTCAATAACGGCATCACATCATTCCAACTCTCTCAGTTGCGGATAACCCTTTCGGCAATCAGTCTTTTTTTATGGCTTTTAATACGCAGCCCACGTCTTCTCAGGATATCTCGACAAGATATTTTTTACTTTATCCTACTCGGCACATTCGGGATGGCCGCGATCAATTTTACCTATCTATACGCTATCAGCAAAATTAACGTAGCAGCCGCAATACTACTTCAATACCTGGCGCCCGTTTTTATTACACTGTATACTGCGTTCTTTTTGAATGAAAAGATAAGCCGGACGACCATCATGTCTTTATTGGGAGCCGTCGTCGGTTGCTACTTCGTCGTTGGGGCTTACAACCTCAATCTTCTGGCCTTAAATTTAGCAGGAATAATGGGTGGACTCGGTGCTGCCCTCTCATTTGCATGGTGGTCAGTTCACGGCGAATATGGCATGCGGCGCTATGATCCATGGACAGTCTTATTTTATGCAATGTTTTTCGCTGCATTGGAATGGAATATTCTCCATCCGCCATTTGAAGCTTTTACGCATTCATATACTCCCATTGTTTGGGGATGGATTTTATATATCGGGATCATTGGAACCATTCTGCCGTTTGGGCTATATTACGAAGGAATAAACCTGATCCGATCCACTCGTGCAAGCATCACCGCGACATTGGAGCCTATTGCCGCCGGTTTGATTTCTTATATTTTCCTTAATGAAGTTATGGAACCGTTTCAACTTTTTGGCGGCGCGCTGGTTATTGCGGCAGTCATATTGCTGCAATCTAAACAAGAGTACGATGACAGAGCTCCAAGTCTTGTTCGGGCAAAATCAAAAAATTCGGGCGCCTCAAAGCACGCCTGACCTAAAATTAATCATCATGTCTTCTGAAACTTCCCTTGCCAAGCGCATAAAACGGCATGTTATTGGACGGAAACGCAGCTTTTTTGCAGCCACACCTCCTGGTTTTGAATCAGTGTGTTTTCAGGAGCTGATCAATCTTCAACTGTCGGAAGATTCAGCTTCTGTGACCTCAGGCGGTGTGGAGTTTGCGGGACGACTGAATGATTGTCACCTCGCCAATTTAAACCTGGTCTCAGCCAACCGGATTTTAATGCGCATTCACACCTTCAATTCCACCAATTTCAGACAGCTTGAAAAAAAGACGCTCGCTATTCCCTGGGAGCTGTACCTGCAGCCCGGCGATCTTCCGAAAATTCATGTAACCACAAAACACTGCCGGCTGCACCATACTGGTGCAATTTCACAAAAATTACAGGCAAATATTTCTCTCCGCCTGGGCGGAATCAAACCCTATGAAGATGAAGAAAATCAAAAGATCTCATCTGTTCCACAAAATATTTACGTGCGGGGCGTTGACGATCGCTTTAACGTATCGATTGACAGCAGCGGAGACATTCTTTACAAACGCGGCCTCAAAAAACACACAGGCAAAGCCCCGCTACGGGAAACACTCGCGGCGGCGGCGTTATTACTCGCAGGCTATGATGGCCGTGATCCGCTACTGGACCCTATGTGTGGCAGCGGAACGTTTTCACTGGAAGGCGCGTTGATGGCAAAACGCATCCCTGCAGGCTGGTTTCGAGATTTTGCGTTTATGGGATGGCCGTCATTTCGCCCGAAGAGATGGACCTATATCAGGCGTCAGGCCGAATCTCATTTTGTACAGCCCGATCGCCCCTTGATCTTTGCTTCGGATACCGACCTCAGTGCTTGCCGGAAACTTGAAAGCTGTGTCCAAAAGCACGACCTGACCGATGCCGTTCAAGTTTATCAATATGATTTTTTTGATATCGATCCCCGCAAACTTACCGATCAGACCGGGGTCGTCTGCATTAACCCGCCTTACGGTCGCCGCCTGGGCGGAAGGCAGGAATCTGAAAAATTTTTTCATGCGATCTGCAACAAGCTCAAACAGGAATACCGGGGATGGAAACTGGCGTTATTGGCGCCCAATCGAAAAATCGCAAAAACGGTTCCTTTAGAAGTTAAATCTTACCCTATTTTACACGGCGGTTTGAAACTGGCGTTATTGGTGGGAAAGATTCAATAACCTTTAGAAGCTATATTCTCTCATTCACCACAAAGAACACGAAGATCCACCAAGAACCGGTGCTTGCATCCCGACCTAAAGGCGGGGCCATAACACCCGCCTCGCCTTGCGGCATTTGCTCATTAAATTGTCAAATGTAGGGGCGGGGTTTATCCCCGCCCAATCAACCCGGATGCCACCCGGGCGGGGATAAACCCCGCCCCTACATTAATAATGTGTCATTTTAGCCAACAAAAAAACGGTGCATGCAAAGACGATGGCCGGCACCGTTTTTATGTTTGATTGTGTAAATTGGCTTTAAAATTTTTAGATCTTAAAAAAAATTAATCTAGTGCATCGGGGCTGCAAAGATTTTCAGCCTTGGCTGCCGCACGGCCGCAATTTTTACAAACGAATTGAGGATTGCGCACATAATTTTTGTACGCTTCCAGATTGTTTTTCACAAATCCGACATTTTCAGCCATGCACAGATGGGCCTCATGACCCGGATGCGGCTCCGTCAGGTGTTGGGGAAGTGGAAACCATTCAGCCATATTCTCACCCCCTTAAAATATTTTAAGAAAGATTGAATCTTGAGAAGATTCAAAACCTAATTTGAAATATAAGTATATATAAAATGGTGTCAACTGAGTACGATTTGATAATTGACAGCACCGAGTTTCTTACCTATTATCGCCACACTATTTGATAGGA
>CBDUUO010000143.1:0-7157 GCA_965370395.1 uncultured bacterium | reverse complement strand
CAAATCCGCCATTGCCGGAAAGCTGCTGGCCTATGTTCGAGAACACGATCCGAATCTTAAGTAGGTTTCAGGTGTCAGGGTACAAGGATTTGTTAAATTAGTTTTATTTGTCTAATTGGTTGAATTGGTTGGCTTAAACCGGACCAATTGAACGAATTAAACCAATCAAACCAATAAAACGTGTGCTCGACACCTGAAACCTATTTAGACGGTGGGCTAAAGTTCGCTACGTAGTAATCGTCGATGATGCCTTTCGCTTTGAGCGATTTCCCGAAGTCCCTCGCAGATTTTTTATCCGGAAAATGGGAAACACGAACCTGGTACCATTTTTTGTTGGCGCTGATCGCTTCTCGCCAGTAGGCATCCAAACCCTGCTTTTTCAAATTTTCTACGAATTTTTTCGCATAGGCCGGTTTTAGATAGGCCGCTACCTGTAACGTGAATGGATCCGTAATTTTTTCAGGCGCTTTTTCAATTTTCTGGGCAACCGCTGTCTCGGTCTTTACCAGATGGCCCACCGTGTTGATCACCAGGACAACGACTGCCGTGGTCAATCCCGCCAGCAGGACGCCGGTGAACACCCGTCTCGATTTTTTGGATTGCAGGGTCCGCCGGCCGGCGGACCGTATCTGTCGGTAAATCCAGACCGGCAGGGCGGTAACATCTTCATAAAATGTCTGCAACACCGCACCGGTTGTTTGCAGAAAAGATACCCGTTTCTGAATCGACCGCTGAACGGCTTGTTGGTCGGCAAGCGGAACGGGGGGCTTAAACCCGGCACTCATTTTTTTTATTTCAGCCGGATCAATGCCGTCCAGGTAAGCGTAGGCCTGTTGCAGCAGCGGTTTGTTGCGCTCTGTAAGCGAAATCCATCGCACACCCGCAGCAATACCCCTTAAAATTGCAGGGCGGTGATCGCTTTCTTCAATCGCCTTGAGATAAATCGCCAGTGCCCATTCCTCCGCGCGTCTTTCCTTTAGAAAAAGGTCGGCCAGGTCATTGAAGAAGCCGGCGGACAACTGTTGATCGGCAGTCAGCACCCGCCGGTAGGTTTGCAGCGCCGGAAAATCGGTCCTTTCCAGCATTAGATAATACCGGGCAAGTGCGGACTGGACGGTTCGATTTTTTGGCTGGGCGTTGCCGATTAGATAGGCCAGATCCTGATGTTCTTCCCTCAAGCCTCCGCGACTTTCGACCTGCTGTATCCAGTTTTCGGCAACTTCTTCATCTTGCGGATTTGATTGCAGGTAAGATACCAGAAATCTTTCGGAGTCGTAAGTTTTTCGGGCACGGGCCAGGTAAAACCGGGCAACGCGAGCGGTTAACGCGCCGGACTTTTGCTTTTTTACAAGCGGTGAAATCAGAAAACTGTCGAAAACAGCCAGTGCCCGCCGAAACCGATTTTCGGCCTCGGAAACCATGCCATCTCTTTCAAAAACACCGGCCTCATGGATTAGCCGTTCAACCGATCCAAGCCCCCAACGGGTCGAAACCCACCCGATCAACAGAAACGCTGTCATAAGGATGAGCGCAACCGGCAACAGCGCCCATTCGAGCCCGATTCGGACCTGGAAAGACGGCAGCACCCACAGGCAGGCAACACCACCTAAAAGAACCGTCAGCCAGATACGCACGGCGATATGTTTAAAAAAAGAGAGCATTGTTGGTATATAGTGTTTAGTGTTTGGTGTTTGGTGTTTGGTGTTTGGTGTTTTGCGGCCAATCAGTAATCTTCAGCGGATCAGAAACTAAACACTAAACACAAAATACCAAACACCTGTTAATCCAATTTGAACCTACTCGGGCGGCAAATCTTCTTCGATAATGGTGGATTTGTCCGCTTCCGTCATGGTGGATTTATCCGCCTTTTCTGTGGCAGACTTGTCCGGCGCAGCAGCAGCAATCTGGCCGGAGCGCAAAGCGACCTGCACCGGACTTCGCGTCCAGTGACCGGCAATCTCACCGCTAACCGGGTCAACCGTTTCAAAGTGTATGTCGGATGGAACGCTAAATTCCCGATGGGGTTCGCCGCCGGTGGCCTTGATCATGAAATCCGCCCAGATCGGTGCGGCCCCGCGGCCGCCGGTAATTCCGACGCCGTTCGCATCGCGCATACTGAGGCCGCGATCATATCCTACCCAGACTGAAACACTGAGGATCGGCGTAAATCCGGTGAACCAGGCATCACGAAAATCATCAGATGTACCGGTTTTACCTGCGGCCGGCAGATCGAAACCCATGCGCCGGACGATTCGACCGGTGCCTGTAGTCAAAACACCGCGCATCATGTCAACAATCTGATAGCCGATGCCGGCGTCCAGCGAACGCTGGCCTCGAACAATTTGTTCTTCCAGCACCCGACCCAGAGGGTCCTCGACCCGCAGGATCCAGAACGGTTCATGCCGAACGCCGCTGGTTGCAAAGGTGGCAAATGCCGAGGCCATTTCCAGGGGGCTAACGCCGGAAGTCCCCAGCGCCAGCGAATACACGGATTTTAAGGAACTGTTGATTCCGGAGCGGCGGGCCACATCGATCACCGCATCCGGACCGACACGTTCAACCAGCTGGGCGGCAATCGCATTGACGCTTTTCATGAGCGCCTGTTTTAAAATCATGGGACCTTCATATTCGCGTCCGAAATTCTGAGGTGTCCAGTCACTGGCACCAGCGACCGCAATCGTAATGGGTTTGTCCACAAAAACATTGACCGGAGTCAAACCCAGCTTTTCAAATGCCGCATAATAGAGAAAGGGTTTAAAACCGGATCCGGACAGACGGTTGCTTTCCACCGCTCGGTTAAATTCCGTTTCCGAATAATCCCTTCCACCCACAAGGGCTTTGACGGCACCGGAGTTGCATTCGATGGCCACCAGTGCCCCCTGCGGATGAGTCAGAGGTTTGGCGCCGCCGGTTTCATCCCTATCGGTAATTCCCATCAGCTGATCCAGTTTTATCAATCCGTTTTGCAGAGATTCGATTGCCCAGGCTTGCTGCTGGAGATCCAGAGTGGTGCTGACCTTCAACCCGCCGTGGTAAACCACCTCCGGGCCGTAACGTTCTTCAAGATCGTTTAAGATCAGGTCGAGAAAATAGCTGCCTTTGGGTGTGCCGGCAGAATGAGGCGCCAACTGCAGTTCGGCCTGAAAAGCAGCCTCGGCTTCTTCAACTGTCGTGTAGCCCACGGTTTTCATGCGTTCCAGCACCAGTTGCTGTCTTTTTTTGGCGCGCTCAAAATATCGGTAGGGGTTATAGCGGGTCGGCGACTTGGGTAAACCGGCCAGCAAAGCGGATTCTGCCAGATTAAGCTCCAGCGCAGGTTTGCCGAAAAACGATCGGGCAGCCTGTTCAATTCCATTAGCGCCGAAACCAAAGGGAATTTGATTCAGATAGGCTTCCAGAATTTCACGCTTGCTGTATTGGGTCTCGATTTGCAGGGCAATCAGCAGTTCACGAAATTTACGCATATAGGTTCGCCGATAGCTGAAAAACAGATTCTTGGCGAGCTGCTGGGTAATGGTTGAAGCCCCCTGGATCCTACCGCGCTCAAAAAGAGTTATCCACAACGCTTTCAGGGTGCGCAGTTTATCAAGGCCATGGTGCTCCCAGAAACGATGGTCTTCAGTGGCAATCATCGCTTTGATAAAAAAAGGGGAAATCCGGTTGAGGGGAACGACTTCCCGGCCGCCAATGATCATTAGCCTTTCGCCGGTCGCCGCAAATATTTCTGTAGGCGGTGTTTCGATGATACGCCCCAACGGCTCCGGTACCTGGGGCAATTCCCGCACCGCCATAAAAAAAAGAGCGGCCGTCAGCAAAGCCCCCAGACCCGCCAGGGTCATTCCCAGGTAAAAGAGAATGCCGAAGCGGCGCAAATTTACTGCAAACAGGCTCATTGACGTTTCCAGTGTTTTTTTTGATCACCGGTTTGACCGGCAGCATGATCCATATCCATACCTTCCAGATGAGATCGTAATCGCCAGACCGCCCATTCATGGCCCGGGACTAAAACGACACGGTGCTCGGTGCCATGGAAAAATTCGAAGCCCAGCTCAATAAAGCCGGACATGGTTTCATCAGATATGCCAACACGCACAATTTGCCCGGATACTTCCAGCAGCGTCTCCGGATGCGGCACCATGCTGCGGCGTACCCCTTCGGGAAAAGATTCCAGAGAATTAAAAAACTGATCGGCAGGATAGATACGATTTTTAAAAATCGGCAACTCATCCAGAGACTCCGCCAGAGCCACTTCACCGCGTTTCAATTGGGACAGCAGAACGGAACCCAGTTCAAGCTGCCGCAACACCCGGTTGTTGGCATCCAGCAGGTAGATCATCAAACCGGCACCGGATTTTTCAAAGTAAGTCCGGCGCCAGTGCCCGGTGCTGACAAGTCCTATCAGCTCAAAGGGGGAGATAATGTCATGGGCAATAGACGGTGCCAGCCGCAAATAAAGTTTGCGGAAATGATCGGCTGAAAGCATCACCCCTTTTCCGGGGGCGACATTGGCGGCAATTTGCGTAAAGGTGGCCGCACTGCGAGCTTCACGTTGCAGTGCCTGACGGTCGGTTAGGATTTGTTCGAGGGTTTGCTGCGCGGTTCGGGTTTGACGGCTTTTTTCCCAGATAGAGCCGGATTCAGGGCGCTCTAAATTGGTGGTCACCAGATACGACCCTAATATGCGCTCCATCCAATCAAATCGAAGTTCCAGAATAAAAATGGAGCTCACCATAATGAGCATCAAAATGGGTCGCAGTGCAAATACTCTTTTTGCCCATTCGCTAAAATCTCTTGGCTCAGCCCATTCGGTCATGATAAAGATAAAATTGTTGTATTGGAAATCAAGGTTTATTTTACAGGTCCGATTCTTTGCTCTATTCTAAAAAAACCTGTCTACCGTGTCAAGAATGCAAAAATGAAGGTTTGTCTGACAAAAACGCTGCGGTTTGCTTTAGTGATTTTCGGATTTTTAATTTTGCCGACCACCCGCGGCCTGGGTGCCGTCATTGTTTACGACCGGGTGACAACCGTCGGCACACCGGTTTATTTAAAGGTGTTAACCAAGGGAAGAATTTTTGCCGACGGCGGAAGATTGGTGGAGTTTTACCTGGATGATAAAAGCTTCGGTAAAAATTTAACCGGCGGAGATGGCTACGGGTATCGGAAATATACACCCCAGCGTGAGGGAATCATTAAAATAAGGGCAACCTCAAACGGGGAGAGCGGTGCCGGTCTGGTGCTGGTAATGAAGAAAAGCGAAAAGGCTGTTCTGATTGAAATCGAGGGTGGATTCAAAGATGCATTTATCTCAGATATAGCAGCCGGAGCCAGTCGCCAGGCCGTTAAACAGCTGCTCAAGAAATATCGCGTTATCTACTTGAGCCGGTATACGGGCATTCGGATGGCTCGAAGCTGGCTGGATAAAATGGAGTTTCCGGACGCACCGGTTTTACGGTGGCGGGGCGAACAGACACTTAACACCTTGAAAGAAAAAGGCGTCAAGCTTTATGCCATCATCGGTCCCGCCAGCGTGATTGCCGCAGCTGCCGACCATATAGAAAAACGATACACGTTTGATCAAAACCAAAAAGAGCAGGCCGTAAAAGACTGGCAGGAAGTGATTAAGCGGTTGTCCGAAAGCGCTTCCAAAAATTCCACAAAAGACAAACACAAATAAATTTTATTTTGGCCCCAGATATTTGTGGATGGTTCCGTCACCGGCCACAGCGTAAACCGCACCATTATTTGCCAGGGCAATGGATGCCAGACCGTTTCCGCTAAAATTGGTATCCTGACTGCGCCTCGATAAATCGTGGCTGAAGGTAAGCAACGCGCCGGTAGATACATAAATACAATTTTCGGTTACAGCCGGCGAAGCGTAAGTTTGACCCATCAAGGCAAATTTGCGCGGCAACTCTCCATCGTAAATGAGGGCGCCATCCTGTTGGTGCAGAACCTCAATATGATCTTTTGCGATAATGAAGATGTTCTCCTCGGGGGTTGCCGCCGGAGTCGCAAAAACCGGCCGGCCGGCATCATGCTCCCACAATTTGACACCGGTTTCCATATCATAGGCCAGCGTCTTTCCATCCTGTCGTCCGAAAACCATCAGACCGTTGGGTAACAGAGCGGTAGAGGAGTGTTTTTCAAACGGATGAAATTCCCGCCAGACAACAGATAATTTATCATCCCATTCATAGGTGCCGATGCTGCACAGGTTATCTGCAATCGCTACCAGCGGTACTTTTCTGTCCGTAAAAACGGCCAAAGTGGGATCGATAAATACATCCGGCAGGTCATTTCTGCCGCCGCCGGTTTCAGCAGGATCTGCGGAAATAAATTGCCCGGCCGCTGAAAACGTATCAAACACATCTTCACTGCGGGCACGCTGCTCGGCGCTGCCCCAGTTACAGCGGCCTAAGGATTTGCGATCGAGCAGGTCAACTGTTTTGCCGTTGTCGCGCAAAACCAAAAGCTCTCCCTGCGGGTCATCATCAACGACAGCAGTCACGTAAACAAAAATAAGCGTGTCATCACCCCATTTCAAAATCTTGGGGGAGCTGGATGTAAATCCGTCATCCGCAAATGCGAAAGACCAGCGAATTTTACTGAATTCATCGACCTTATGGAGAACACTTCTGGATCGCCGCTTGGCTAACGGGTGATTGGTAATGACATAG
Source organism: uncultured bacterium (assembly GCA_965370395.1). GTDB lineage: Bacteria > Desulfobacterota > Desulfobacteria > Desulfobacterales > JAHEIW01 > JAHEIW01. The sequence goes on along the minus strand of CBDUUO010000143.1, from coordinate 477 downwards.
ATATCTCCATTTCTGGAGATTGCGGGGGTGGAAACAATATGGACAATTTTATCCTCGGAGGCGAATGAACGGCGCCAGCGTTCATTCCCATCCTCTGAATTGATGGCCACCAGTTCGCCGTCCACCGTACCGATATAAATAACTTTCCTCCCATCGATATCGACTCCGATGACCGGAGAAGAGCTCGTAATTTTATAGGGCCCGGTAATCCAGGCCGAAGAGAGCGCAAACCTGCTTTCCACCGGTATGTAGCCCTGACCCGGCAAATTGCCGTGAAAATGTCTCCACTTCGGGATACCGTCGCTGGCACAGCCAACCAAAATCAAGAGGCAGCATGTCAAAATAGCGCCGCGCAAAAAAGAGGTCATGTTGAGGTCCTCCCTCAGATATTTGTTCTACAGGGATAGTTTCTTGTAAACTGGGAGGAAATAGATGTCAATATCTTCCTAGAACCCATCTCAAAAATGCGGCTGATTA
>CBDUUO010000142.1:0-7157 GCA_965370395.1 uncultured bacterium | reverse complement strand
ATTAAAAATTTAAAAGCCCAGGGCGCTGAAATTGTCACGGATGTGGTTTATGAGCTGAATAAGGTAGACTACAAAGCGGAACTCCAGAGACTGGTTGCCAAAAAACCCCAAACGATCATCGGCACGTGGTATGCCAAAGAAGGAATGGTTTCTGCTAAGCAGGCATATGAAATGGGAATACTGAACGTGAGTAGCGTGCCCTGGTATTGTCCCGAAATGCAGTCAAGTTTTGCATCAGCTGTCAAGGAAATTCCTAAGGCCCTTGAAGGCATCAAAGGGCTCTCTCCGCTGCCACCTGGTATTCTCTATGTGGATAAGTTTAAAAAGAAGATGGGACGTGATCCGATAACAGCTTATGCCGCAATGAACTATGATGCCATAATTATGATTGCCATGGCGGCCAATTTCGCCAATTCCACAGATCCGGCGGCTATTCGAGATGCTTTGTGGAAAATTGATGACTTTTACAGAGGACAATCTACCGGAGGCGATAAACGCTTTGTCGGAGGCGGCGTGCAGGGTTTTGGAAAATATGAAAGGGTGATTATAAAAGGCGGAAAAATTATCTCCTATAAATAATAGCGTTTCTTTGAGTCAAAGCAACCCATCTCAATGTGGATGATAATCAAAGGAATAAATAGATGACCCCACCGGCGGTTTTATGGTCGATGGGGTCATATTTTAATGCTTCAGACATTTTGTTAGTTATTTTTCTAGCCAAAAGTGCGCTTTGATACTGATCTACAAGCTGTTGGATTAACATATGGATATTGCGCAAATTCTCATAAATACGCTGGTAAGGGCGGCAGAGTTGGGCCTGTTGGCGATCGGCCTTACCATGGTGTTTGATATTTTGAAATTCGCCAATTTTGCTCATACCGATTATGCCGTCTTAGGCGCCTTTTTTGCTTATGTGTTTAATCGCATTTTAGGTTTAAATTTATTTTTAGCTATAATATTAGCGGCTTTTGTTACCGGGTGGGTCGGCATTTTGATCGACCAGACTATTTTTAAGCGTTTGAGAAAGATGGGGGCCAAACCGGTAACGTTAATGATAGCATCCTTGGGCACGGCCATTGCCTTAAGGAACCTGATGCGATTGATTTGGAGCAGCCATACGAAAACCTATGGCATCCCGCTTCAAAAACCCCTTGAAATACTCGGGGCCAGAATTACGGAGCTTCAGATAGGGATCATTGGGGTCGGTTTGCTGTCAATGATCGCCTTTCACCTGTTGCTGCATCGCACGACGTTCGGTAAAGCCCTGCGCGCCATATCCGACAACAGTGATTTGGCTAATGCCTGTGCCATTGATTCGGAAAAGATGATCAAACGGATGTGGTTTTTAGCCAGCGCCTATGGCGTCATTGGAGGCTCCATGATCGCCATGGAACATCTGCTTTATCCCCGATTGGGCTTTGATATCATCATCCCGGTCTTCTGCGCTACCATTTTGGGGGGAATCGGCAATCCATACGGCGCTATGTTAGGAGCGCTCACACTGGCATTCGCGGAAAACATTGTGCTGGCGCTTGATTTGGCTCCGCTAATTAATTTTGGCGGATTTTTCGACGTCGGGTCGATTCAAATCAGCACCGGTTATAAGCCGGCCATCAGCTTTATGATTTTGATCATTGTGTTACTTTTCAAACCAAGCGGAATTTTAAGGAAGAAATAGAATGGGCATCATCAATTTTGTTATCTATCTTTTGACCATGATCGGGATATATAGCCTGCTGGCCATGAGCCTGAACTTTCAGGTGGGATTTACGGGTCTGATCAATTTTGGTCAGGTCGCCTTTTTTTGTATTGGGGCGTATACGTCGTCCCTTTTGGTGGTTAATGCGGGAGTGCCGGTCCCCTTTGCTTTTCTAGCCGCAATGGCCCTGAGCGGGATTTTTGGTTATATCATGAGCATCCCGACCAAGTCATTGAAGTCCGACTATTGGGCCATCGCCACGCTGGCCGGCGGAGAGATCGTGCGGTTGGTTGCTCTCAATGAAGCTTGGTTGACCGCCGGTCCTTTCGGGGTCATGGGTATTCCTCAAATTTTAAAAGATTTCATTTCAAAAGATGCCTATCCGGTATTTTACCTTCTCTTCGTAGTTGTTTGCATCATTATCGTTTATATTTTCTTGGGCATTCTGATAAACTCTCCCTTTGGCAGGAATCTTAAGGCCATCCGAGATGAAGAGGAGCTGTGTTTGAGCCTGGGCAAAGACACCCAAAAATTGAAATTACAGGCTATGGTTGTTGCCGGAATGGTAGGCGGTCTGGCCGGAGCGCTATTTGCTTTTTATATCACATTTATTTCTCCGGAGAACTTCAAGCCCATCGAAACGTTTTTGATGTGGGCCATGATCATCGTGGGCGGCCGCGGAAACTTCATGGGTGCGATTATAGGAGCCGTTATTATCCAACTGTTTAATGTGTCAACCCGATTTCTTGGCAATTATGTGCCGTTGGGTTCTGATTCTATGGCAGCGCTCAGAATGGTGATCATCGGTGTTTTAATCATCGTATTTCTGCTGTATCGGCCGGAGGGTTTGATCAAGGAACGCAAGAAAGTATACCACTGAAACGCATCATAAAGGGAGCAAACAGTTTTATGCTGGCAATCAAGAATCTGAAAAAAAATTTTGGCAGCTTAAAGGCCCTGGATGGGGTGTCGCTGGAGGTGGCGGGTGATACCGTCGTGGGGCTGATCGGGCCCAACGGTTCGGGCAAGACCACCTTATTCAACGTTGTTTCCGGATTTTCCCCAAAGGATGGCGGTGAAATCTACTTTAAAGAGGAAAGAATAGACGGTCTGCCGCCGCATAAAATCGCGCACAAAGGAATCTGTCGAACTTTTCAGATCAGCAAGGCTCCTGAAAAAATGACCGTTCTTGAAAATATGATGCTGGCGGCAAAGTCTCAGATTGGAGAAAATCCTTTTACGGCGGTCTTCAGGCGAATGCAGGTCAACCGGTCGGAAAAAGCAAATTTAGAAAGGGCCCTGGAACTGCTGGACATGCTGCAGCTCGCGCCTTTAAAAAACGAATATGCCGGTGATCTGTCCGGCGGGCAGAAAAAATTACTCTCTCTGGGAAGAGTTTTCATGTTGGAACCGGAACTGATTATGCTGGACGAACCCACGGCCGGTGTGAATCCGACGCTTACGATCCAGCTGATGCAGGTAATAAAGAAGCTTCAGAAAAAGGAGCATAAATCGGTTTTTATCATCGAGCACAGCATGAAAGTTATCAGTGATGTTTGCGAGAAAGTGTTTGTGTTAAACTTTGGGCAAATATTAGCTCAGGGGACACCCGCAGAGATCCAGCGCGATGATCAGGTGTTGAAGGCCTATCTGGGCGGCGCATAAACCGGATAAACCGGAAATTCGAAGCACGAAATCCGAAATAAGAAATAAATTCAAAATACGTATGTTCAAATGTTCCAAATCTTGTGAGAGGTTTTAATCGCAATGCCTTTGTTAGAGGTAAAGAATGTCGTTTCGGGTTATGGGCGCACCGACGTTTTGCACGGCGTTTCGATTACCGTCGGAGCGCATGAAATTGTAACCATAATTGGACCCAATGGTGCCGGAAAATCCACCTTATTCAAAACCATAATGGGATACCTGGTCCCCAGTTCCGGAAAAATCATCTTCTCCGAAGAAGATGTAACCGGTTTGAAGCCCAATGAAAAGGTGAAAAAAGGTATCGCTTACGTCCCGCAACTGGACAATACATTTCCTTCTCTGACCATTCGCGAAAATCTGGAAATGGGCGCTTTTTCAAAAGACAGTGAAACGATGAAAAAAGGAATGGAACGAGCCTACCGCGCCTTTCCTATTTTAGGTGATCGCAGCAACCAACGGGCACGTAACCTCAGTGGTGGACAAAGACAAATGCTGGCCATGAGCATGGCATTGATGACTGAGCCGGCGCTTTTATTATTGGATGAACCTTCGGCCGGTCTCTCCCCGAAAGTGGCTGACGAAGTTTTTAATCAAATTATGAGCTTGCACCAAAAGGGAATCGGCATCCTGATTATTGAACAGGATGCCGAAAAATCTCTGGGGATATCCAACAGAGGATATGTGTTGACCATGGGGCAGAACCATTTTGACGGATCGGCTGATACGATTCTAAATGATCCCCAGATAAAAGAAGCGTTTTTAGGTGGTTAATTCGCGGTCTTATTTTTTGCCTTGGACTTGCGCCCAGCGCGGTTATGAAGTCAAGCGAAACCGATCCTTTCATAGTTTTGAGAATCTTGCCTTTGGATAAAGACAAAAGAGAAATGCATTTCGGGTTTATCGGCACGGGTCATATTACTGCGGCTCTGGTTGAAGGGCTTTGTACCATCTCAGAGCCACCAGAAAATATCCTTGTGTCTCCGCGCAACGCCGCAAACGCATCGCGCCTTGCGGCCAAATTCTCCCGGGTTAAAGTAGCGCAAAATAATCAGGCAGTCATCGACGGTAGTGAGATCATTTTTCTGGCATTACATCCGCAGATCGCGCCGGCGATACTCCCGCAACTTCTATTTCGCCAAGACCAAAGAATCGTTTCTTTAATTGCCGCAACACCGATTGCTTTAATCCGGAAACTTACAGGGACGGTGCAGCATGTCTTTCGGGCGGTGCCTTTGCCTTCCGTTGCGCGGCACGTCGGGCCTATTGTCCTTTATCCGGATAATGCCCGAATCGGTGATATTTTTAATAAGATTGGCAAACTGTTTGTTGTTGCGAGCGAAAAACACCTCAGTTTATTGGCAGCGGTGACCGCCCTTATCAGTCCTTTTTTTACTTTGATGGAAGAGACTGCCGGGTGGGTCGCAGCCGCCGGCATCGAAAAACAAACCGCCAATGACTACACGGCTTCGATGTTTCATGCTTTAGCCACCCGGGCACTGGATATGCCACCCAGCTGTTTTGCTGAATTAGCGCAGGAGGCAGCAACGCCTGGCGGGCTTAACGAACAGGCTCTAGGAGTCATCCGTCAAAACGGCGGTTTCAAGGCCTTCAGGGCCGCCTTGGATTCCGTGGCGGTCCGCCTCGGTGAGGGACCGCCGCATCGCCGGAGAAAATAAACGTGATCGCAGCGCAGTTACCCTTTATAGCGGTTGTCAAAAAAACGTTCCGGCATTCAAACGTTTTTTTCTACAACCGTACAAGCGCTTATACCCCAATTCCGCAATTCGGAACATTATTATGGAAAGCGGTATATTTTCAAATTGTTTACCATCTTCGGTAAATTTGCAGGGTAATCTTATATGATGAATTTTGCTAAAATAATAACCGCAATTGATACCCATACAGAGGGGAATCCGGAGCGGGTGGTTACGGGCGGGATACCAGCTATTCCGGGGGAAACCATGCTTGAGAAATCAAAGTATGCACGCGATAATTTGGATTATCTTCGTACCTTGCTGGTGCATGAACCCCGCGGACACAGCAACATGTATGCCGCGCTTCTGGTTCCGCCTACCGTAGCCCAGGCAGATACAGGCGTGCTCTATCTGGAGCCGGGTGGGTACGTAACCATGTGCGGCCATGGAACCATTGCAATTTGCACCGTTTTAGTAGAGACGGGTATCATTGAGGCCCGGGAGCCTGAAACCGAAATCGTGCTGGATACGCCCGCCGGACTCGTATGGGCCAAGGTGGCCGTGCATGACGGCAGGGCTGAATCGGTTACCATCCAAAACGTTCCCTCCTTCCTCTATAAGGCGGATGTAGAACTGGATGTTCCCGGAGTGGGACGCCTGAAGGTGGATATTGCTTACGGGGGCAATTTTTACGCCATTTTGGAGGCTGATAGCGTGGGGCTGGAGGTAAAAACCGAGAATGCGAATGAAATCATCTTAATGGGGACCAAGATATGGCAGGCAGTTAACGATCAGGTTGAGATCCATCATCCGCAAGAACCGCAGATAGACTGCGTCAACTATGTAGAGTTTTCCGCTCCGGCCGCGCATCCAGGGGCCACCCTGAAAAATGCAGTGGTGGTGCCTCCGGCAGGCCTGGATCGATCTCCCTGTGGAACGGGCACCAGCGCCAAGATGGCTGTCCTCTACACCAAAGGCGACCTCAGCCTGAAAGAGGAATTTGTTCACGAAAGCATCATCGGAACGCTGTTTTACGGTCAGCTCATAGAGGAAACAAAGGTTGGTGAATATCCGGCTGTCATTCCAACCATTCGAGGCAGCGCCTATATCACCGGGATTCACCAATTTGTTGTTGACCCCAGAGACCCGTTTCCCGGCGGCTTTCACCTCGGGAAAATAGAGAAACTGTATGGTTTTGGATTTAGGACCTAAAATCTGTTTAAAAAAAGATTTTATTAGTAAACTTGAAAGGAGGAGATTGCTTTGAAAGAACTTAAGGGGATCTGCGCCGCCTTGTGCACACCATTTACAGATGATGGTGAAAAAGTTGATGAAGCCGCATTGAAAGACCACATCGATTCCATATTGGAAGCCGGAACTCACATTATTCTGGTTTGTGGCGGAACTGGTGAATTTGCTTATTTGCGGCCTGGGGAAAGAAAAAAAATTGCCGAAATCGCTTCAAAACATATCAATGGCAGAGCCGGCTTTATGGTTCAAACATCGGCCATCAATACCGCCGATGCGATCGAGTACGCCCGGCATGCTGAAGGAGCCGGTGCGGATTGTTTGCTGATTTTACCGCCTTATTTTGAAGGGCCTGATAACCAAGGGGTCTATTATCATTATGAGAAGATCGCTGAGGCCATTAAGATTCCGATCATGGCTTACAATATTCCGATCCATTCGGGCATTGATATTACCCCGTCTTTATTTAAACGTCTTATGGAGATCGATAACGTCCAGTACATCAAAGACAGCACCGCTGAACTCATTCGCATCCAGGAATTGCTTGCCATAGGCGCTAACGTATTCAATGGAGCGGATCCGATTGCTTTCTTTAGTTTGGTGGCCGGATGCCAGGGCTGTGTATGGGGAGCCCCCAACGCCATGCCAAAAGAGGCTGTTGATCTCTTCAATTTTGTTGCTTCGGGCAAACTGGTTGAAGCAGGAGATCTTTGGAAACGCATGTTTCCTGCCAATATTTTCTTTTGGACTCATGTATACAACGCATCGGTAAAGGCAGCCACGAATCTATCCGGCAGAAAAGTAGGCCCCTG
>CBDUUO010000141.1:0-7161 GCA_965370395.1 uncultured bacterium | reverse complement strand
ATTTAAATACTCTCCACCGATGAAAAAGTTAGTTGACGAACATATTCTGATCAAAAGATGGATTGCGTTGATTCCCGAGGTTGTTAAAAACCTCGATGTTGAATCCGAAAAAGGTCGCCGGCTCATTCTCGATGGGATCGATATGATTCGATCCTACGCTGATAAATTTCACCATGCCAAAGAAGAAGACATTCTTTTTAAATATTTTGATGAAAACTCAGACATTCTCAAAGTCATGCATGAGGATCACACACACGCCAGATCGCTTGTCAAAGAAATGCTGGATGCGCTTGAAAAAAGGGACCCGAAAACCATCACTAAAAACTTAATGGCCTATCGCGAACTGCTCACCGAACACATCCGCAAAGAAGATGAAATATTGTATCCCTGGATGGACAATCAGCTTTCCACTCACCAGGTGGGTGAGCTTTTTTCTAAATTTGATGAGGCCGATCAACAGATCAGTGTATCAACTGATAAGTATGAAAACTTTATTGACCGGTTAGAGAAAAAATTTGAAAAACAGGAGGGTTAATCATGGAGAAATTTGAAGGATGTCCGGGCTCCCGGACGATGAATTTTAAAAGCAGTAATGAGAATAATAGCGAACCGATGGTGGGAAAGATCAAATCCCAGCTCACCCAGTGGCCCATTCAGATGCATCTGATTAATCCCACCGCCCCTTATTATCAGGGAGCGGATGTACTGCTGACGGCTGACTGTGTGGCTTATGCCCTGGGTGATTTCCACCATGACTACCTGCAAGACAAATCCATTGCCATCGCATGCCCAAAACTGGACCAGGGACAGGACATCTACCTGGAAAAGATCAAAAGCTGGATCGATGATGCCAAAATCAACACCCTGACCGTTTTGATCATGCAGGTCCCCTGCTGCGGTGGATTATTGAATTTAGCCCAGCAGGCCGCTGAAGGCACCACAAGAAAAGTGCCCATCAAATATGTGGTTGTCGGTGTTCAGGGCGAAATATTGCAGGAAGAGTGGGCCGCGGCTTGAAAGCATAGGGGGTAACGACCTTTTCAGAGAAGAACAATGAGTACATTTGTTCGCCAAACTGAAATGCATTCATGGATTGAATTTCAAGTTAACTTAAAGAAAATTGGCATGATCGGCGGGTGCCCTCATGATGGCGTGGACGATTACTGTGCAAGATTAAAACGAACCTGCAATCCAGTGTCCAATGGATGCGTTTTAGAGGGAAAAGTCCGGTTGCTGGATTCAGGCAATGGAGGTGAGAATATGAACACAAAGATAGAAACCCTGGACCTGAGGCCGCTGCCTGCCTACGAAAGGCACGAAAAAATATTTCAGGCCTGGAATAGTTTGGAACCCGGCGAGACATTGAAGATTATCAATGATCATGACCCCAAGCCGTTGCGTTATCAATTCGAAGCCGAGCAGAGCGGAAAGTTCGAGTGGGATTATGAAAAGGAAGGGCCTGTGGACTGGATCGTAAACATAAAGCGGACTTAAAAATCTACCCACAAACAAACAATGGTAAAACCGAAACCGGATACACCCGGGAACCGATTTAGAGATTTTCTTTTAGACACCGAGCCGATCCGTTTCAAAGATCCTTTGGCCGAAACGCTTGGTGTTTTTAAAAGGGAAAACGCCGTTCTGGAATACACCTTCCTTGATGTCGTCAAACTGGCCGGTCACGCCTGTCCCACAACTGCCGCCGCCTACTTATGTTGCCAGAAAGCACTGCTTGAACTCTATTCAGATGAAATCCCGATTAGAGGCGAAATCGCCATTACCGTATATGGAGAACCCGATGAGGGCGTCTACGGCGTCATCAGCCAGATATTTACACTGCTAACCGGCGCGGCTTCCGCTACCGGATTCAGAGGATTGGGTCCCAAGTTCAAACGCAAGGATTTGCTCAAATTCAGCCCGGAAAAAATTGACCCCGCTGCGCAGTGTTTTAAATTTCAGCGTCTGGACAACAAGAAAACCGTTGTTGTCAAACTGTATCCTGATAAAATTCCGTTCTCCACTGAACGATCAAAGCGGCTGCAAACGCTGATGCCAAAAGTAATCTGGGAGGCTGCCAAGAAAGATGAGCGCATGGAATTTCAAGATCTCTGGATGGAAAAAGTTCGGGATATGCTGGTGGAAAAAAAAGATATCGATCGATGGTTAAAAATTGAAAAAACAGGAGCGTAAAATGAGTGCAATCAAAACAATTGATCCCAGAGGGCTCGAGCATCATGATCGCGAAGCGTTGATTTTTCCGAGCATCGAAGAACTGGGCGAAGATGACACGCTGAGAATCATCATGGAGTTTAACCCCGTCCCTCTGGTGTACTTGCTGGAAGCCCGCGATGAATTTGAGATCAGCTATGAAAAAGAAGGGCCAACGGAGTGGATTTTGGCGGTAAAGCGAATTGCTGAAAATAGGGATCGTAAGGAACAGTTGAAAGCGATGCTGCGGGAATTTCGAGAAGGGGGCCCGGCTGATAAAATCAAGGAGAAAGCCAAGCAACTTCTTCAGGCCGTGGACGCCAAAGATTTGGCAATGATGGAACAGGAGCTGACCCGGGAAGGCGTACCTCATGAAGAGATCCGCAGACATCTCTGTGATATCCATCTGGAAGTTTTGCGAGACAGCCTGGTGGCTAAACAGATGGAAGTTGAAGCCCCTCATCCGGTGCATTCCTTTATGGAGGAACACAAGGTCATTATCGAAAACTTAAACCAGCTGGGCACACTGTTGCAAAACATCAAATCCGCCGAAAGCTTTGAGGATATGGGCCGCGATCTGGAAACACTGAAGGATATTGCCCATCACCTGGTGGAAGCCGAAAGCCATCATCAGCGGGAAGAAGAAGCGTTGTTTCCCAAATTGGAGGCCCATAACATTGTCGAGCCGGCTGCCATCATGAAAATGGATCACGAAGAATTTCGCAAAAGAAAACAGATGCTGTTTCAGCTTTCTCATAATCACGAAGAATATTCATTTAACGCGTTTAAGAAACAGTGTCTTGAGCTGGGTGAATATCTGACACAGGAGCTTGAAAACCATATCTTTAAAGAAGACAATATTATCTACCAGATTGCGCTGCAAACACTGAGCAAAGAAGAGTGGCAGCAGGTAAAGAAAGAATGTGATAAGATCGGATACTGCTGCTTTACCCCGCAAGATCAAAGCGACCGGCAGTCTTGATAGATACCAAAAGCGATCAAGAGGAATCTGATTATTTCCATGGTTAAATCAGAACAAAAACGCAAGGCAGCGGCAAGCGTAACCATATTGCAGCATATCCATTGCGAGACTCCCGGCATCATTTCAGACTGCTTGCAATCCGCAGGCATTGACATGCATTTTGTGCGGACCTTCGAACGAAATTCGATCCCATCAAGCCTCGACACCCAGGCTGGCCTTATCGTCATGGGCGGTCCCATGAGTGTTTACGATCACGAACAATTTCCTTTTCTGCTGGAGGAGCAGCGCTTGATCGAAAAGGCCCTGAAAGATGATAAACCCGTGCTGGGAGTGTGTTTAGGATCTCAATTGCTGGCCGCCACCTTGGGCGCTGAGGTCAAAGGCGGTGTACAAAAAGAAATCGGCTGGTACCCGGTCACCTTAACGGAATCTGCTGCTAGCGATGCCCTGTGGAAGGAACTGCCGGCCCGGTTTACAGCCTATCACTGGCATGGCGACGTGTTTGACCTGCCGCAGGGCGCTGTAACGCTTGCCTCCTCTGAACTGACCCCCTGTCAGGGATTCCGCTATGGGGCTAATGCGTACGGATTTCTCTTTCACATGGAAGTGACTGAAAAAATAATAAAAAATATGGCCGCAGAGTTCCAGGACGAGCTTGAGGAGCAACGCATTACGGCGGGGTCGATCATCCAAAAAACCCGGGATTACCTGTCTGAGCTTCAAACCGTCGGCGGCAAGGTATTTCGGCGCTGGGCGAAGTCGCTTAAACCCACACATTCATCCTGAAGCGATTCGAGACGAAAAATGAACGAATCCTTAAATAAAGGAGGAAGGGATGGTAGAACTAGACGATCTAAAATCAGTTTTATTACTAACCTATCTCAAAGACCCCATGTTGAAGAAGGTAGCAGAAATTACGATGATCAATGCATATCGGGAGGGTGATTACATCTTCCGTGAGGGAGATCAGGCCACCCACCTCTATGCAATTATCGATGGAAAAGTGGGGCTTGAAATTGAGAAAAATTCAAGTACCCGGATCCTATTAGACACTCTCCCCCGGGGCCGCATGTTTGGCTTTTCTGCTTTGGTTGACACTGAAGAGAAAAAGTACACCTCATCTGTTAAGGCAATGGCCGAAACAAAGGTCTTTTTCTGGAAAGCTGCAGATTTAGAGAAACTTTTTGATCAAGACCGTGAACTGGGCCTGTTGTTCATGAAAAGAATTGCGAAGATTATTAAAACAAGGCTGCAAATCCGAAATATACAGTTTCTTGATATTTACAGGTAAACAAACCTAAATTTCTTCTGACTCGTCTCATTTTATTCCACTAAGGGGTTCTACAAATACCCACAGTTTTCCCCCGCAGACATCTCCACCTTTGGTACCTAAATCATCTGTGAGATCGATTTCAAGGATCTCAGGCTTTTGGGTGACCAGTGTGCTGCGCAGAGCAGCACTGCGAACCTGATTTTCGCCGCATCCGCCCCCTATAGACCCGTATATTGTACCATCCACACATATTATCATTTTTGCGCCGATCTCTCTTGGAGTGGAACCCATTGTTTCGATGATCGTGGCAAGGCAAACCGCTATATCCCTTTCCTTAAGTTCCAATAATTTTTTAAAGATTTCCAATTCCGTCATAAGTCAATTCCTACTGCATTCCTTAAGGCACGCGCCTGGGCCGGACCTTTTCTGCGAACACATACCAGTTCGGACACAATCGACAGTGCAATCTCTTCGGGCGACTCAGCCCCGATGGGAAGCCCGATGGGCGTAAAAACTTCCTTTAGCCTTGTCTGGGAAAATCCTTTTTCCCCCAGCATTTCAAGAACGAAGCGCACCCGCCTGCGGCTTCCGATGAGGCCGGCATAAACGGTTTTCTTTTTTAGTATTTCAATTAAACAGTCCGCATCGTGTTCGTGGCCCCTGGTGATCACAACGCAATATGTGGCCGGACTGAAATGTAAATCACGCAAAGCGACCGTGAAGTCCTCGGCAATGACCTCACAATCTGGAAACCGAGAAGCATTGGCAAAATCGGAGCGGTCGTCGATGACCGCCACCCGGAAACCCAGTCGGTGCGCAAACCGGGCTAAGGGTATGGCGATGTGACCTGCCCCACATAGGATTAACTGCGCATCAGAGGAGAGGATATTCAGAAAAACTTTAAACCCGGATTCAATTTCAACAACTTGGCTCTTATTTTCCTTGAAAGCTTTTTGCGCCAGGCGACCCACGCTTGAATCCAGTTGGCTTGATCCGAGAGAACCCTCCAGTGAACCATTACCGAATACAATTGCTTTTCGACCGGACCGGATATCACGGGTGTTTGAGTCCACGACAGTTGCCAGACAGAAGCTTTTTTCCTTTTCTATAAGCTCAACAATTCGAGCATGAATATCCATAAATCCACCGAATTAAGCATTTCTTTTGGTTTTATACCCCGTGTGAAAACGATCATCCTTTACCTCGATAATAACGCACGGAATCCGCTGAGTAAATAGCAAGGGCTGTCCAGATGAGAATAAACGCCACCACCTGGGCGCTTGAGAAGGGTTCACGAAATAAAAAAACGGCCAGAAAAAACATACAGCTGGGGGCGATGTACTGCAGCAACCCGATGGTTGACAGATACAACCGCCGGGCACCCAGGGTAAAAAACAGTAATGGAATCGCGGTAACCAGTGCGCAGCCCATCAACAACAGGTCCAGTTTCAGACTGACCCGGAAAATTGAGCCCTGGCCCTGGCTATCGAGATAAAAAAGGTAAACCAGGGCCGGGATTGAAAGCAACAAGGTCTCCACGGCCAGCCCCACCAGTGATCCTACCGGGGCGACTTTGCGAATCAGGCCGTAAAGACCAAAGGATACAGCCAGCGTTAAGGCGATCCAGGGAAACTCACCGTAGTAAATGGTAAGGTATAAAACGCCGGCGGTGGCCAGAACCACGGCCAGAATCTGCGGCGCTCGCAATCTTTCTTTAAGAAAAACCATTCCCAGCACCACATTGACCAGGGGATTGATGTAATAGCCCAGGCTGGCTTGTAACAGATGATCATTATTAACCGCCCAGATATACAGCAACCAGTTTCCGCCGATAATCAGGGCGGTAAATAAAAGAATGAGCAGGGTGCGGTGATTTTTCAAGGTATCGATAAATTCCTGCCAGCGCCGCATTATAATAATCAGAGGCACCAGAAAGAAAAACGACCAGACCATGCGGTGTAAAATGATCTCCAATGCCGGAACCGCCCGCAGCGCCTTCCAGTATATCGGGCTGATCCCCCAGATCAAAAATGCCAAGACCGCATACACCACCCCTAATACTGTATCCTTGTCGAGATTCAGTTGTGTTTTTTGGGATTTATTATTCTTCACTTTATTCAATTAACCGGGCGGGGTTTATCCCCGCCTATGGTTCAAGGTGTATATTTAGATCTGTTTTGCAGGCACCATACTCCAGAGCCATAACGACGTCAATCGGCTTTTTAATGGAATCGAAAAGGGATTTGACTTTAAAATATGAATCCCCTATTTATCGTATCAGGATTAAAATTACAGACCATCTAACACGGAAGTGCCGGAAACCAGGAAGTCTGCGTTCACTACGAAGGCGCAAAATGGGCCAAGAGGCTGGAAAGCTATCAAGGGCTCGTAGCTCAAAGCTGATAGGTCATAGCTCGTAGCTGTTAGCTCATCGCAAGAGGCGGGCAGGCTATAAAACTGGGAAGCTGGGAGGCCAGAAAGCCTGGAAACTCACAAGCTTTAGAGCCTTCAAGCATTCCAGCTTCCCAGCCTTCTCACTATGAGCCATGAGCTATCAGCTGTGAGCTAATATTGCTTTCAAGCTTACTTTTCTATAAAGAAAAATATAAGGAGACTCACATGATAGAAACAAAGATTACCAGATCGTTAGGGATCAAATACCCGATCATCGGCGGTACCATGATGTGGATCAGCGATG